>JAADEY010000036.1 GCA_013153145.1 Thermoproteota archaeon
GGTGCTGAGGAATCCGGGAGCGTAGCCCCAGGCAACTGTTGGCTGGAGACTGGGGGTATGCAGACCGTATACTAGGCTGAAGCCCCCGCCACTCCTCCCCGGGGGAGCCGGCGGCCTCATGCGGGTTTTGGGCATCGAGTTCTCCAGGACTACTAGTAGTGGCGTGGCTAGGCGCGCCGCCGCCTACGACTACATAGTCCTTTATGGCGATAGGTTCCTGCTCGCTGATAGGCTTGAGGCATATAGGTTCCTGGGTGTTGATGCAAGACTCATACATGTAACCGTCTCGGATGCACCAAGCATCCCGGAGCTCATGGGCCACGTGGGGCTAGTGGCTAGGCTGGGGAGGAGGGGCCGGGTTCTCGTCGAGGGCCTCGGGGTCGAGGGGTTCCTTGCAGCCGCGCTGCTCGTGGCTAGGAGGAGTGGCCTGGCCAGGGCTCTCCGGCTTGTTAGGGCCGGCGGCTACAACGCTGTCTATAACCCGCTGCAGGCGAGGGCCCTCGTGCTCCTCGATGTCCTAGGGGGCTGGGTCGACACCTTAAGGGAGGCGCTGACGCGGCGCGATGAGGCTTACTCGTGGGAGGCTGACCTCGCCCTGGAGCACGCCTACATGCTCGCTGGCTTCATGCCGCTCTCCCTGAGCAGGGTGTATCGGGCGGCACTGGGCCGCGGCGGGGTCGGTGGTGATGCTGAGAGGCTGGCGGTTGAGGCTGGCAGGCTCCTGGCGCCCAGTGTTAGGTGTATCTACATCGAGCCGGGGATGGAGGTTCTCTCGGTGCACCTCGGCTGTAGTGATCCCCGTGGATGCCGGGGGCTGACGGGTGTCGCCGAGAAGCTATACTCTAGGCTTGCCAGGTGGCTAGGCCTTAGGGGGGTGAGGGTGCTGGTTGAAGCCCCGTTCGAGACGGCCTGCCTCGCCTACGGCTACGTCGACGCGGAGATGTGTGGCCGTGAGGGTGGGCATTGACGAGGCTGGGAGGGGGCCCCTCCTAGGCCCCATGGTCGTCGCCGCCGTCGCGGCGCCGGCGAGCGTCTTTGAGGAGCTTAGGGAGGCTGGTGTTAGGGATAGCAAGGAGCTCTCTAGGCATAGGAGGGAGGAGCTGTATAGGCTGATAGTCTCAAAGGCATCCTATGTTGGGGCTGTCTATGTGCCGCCGGAGACGATAGACTCGGTCAACCTCAACACCCTTGAACGGGATACATTCGCCTACCTCCTCTCAAGGATACTAGGCATACTTGGGGGAGTGGAACACGTATTCGTGGACGCCGTCGGCAGCCCGAGAAAGATAGTCGAGGCGCTGCGGAGGACTGGGTATCGGGGCGCGGTGACCGCCGAGCCTGGGGCCGATAGGAGGTATGTAGAGGTCTCGGCGGCAAGCATAGTCGCCAAGGTATTGAGGGACAGGGCTATCGATGAGCTTAGGGAGAAGTATGGTGTGAGGGGCAGCGGCT
The DNA here is from genome assembly GCA_013153145.1 of Thermoproteota archaeon. GTDB lineage: Archaea > Thermoproteota > Thermoprotei_A > Sulfolobales > Pyrodictiaceae > JAADEY01. Next base: position 1,453 of record JAADEY010000036.1, read on the forward strand.
ACCCCACAGACCCAGAGACGCTCTCCTGGCTCCGGGAGGCCTACGCCCGTAGTCCCCGCCAGCCGCCCCCATTCATAAGGAGGAGCTGGGGCACCCTACGCCGGCTAGCCCCCGGCTGGTATAGGCCTAAAATGATTCATGGGGGTGGGCAGGTGACCCTTGACTACTTCTTCTCGAAGAGGAGGCTTGAGAGCACCGAGTAGACCTCCTCTATGCCGATGACCCCCGCGTCACCCCTACCAATGGTTCCCTCGGGGTCGTAGACGCTGAATACCCCGTACCAGTCGTGCATGGCGTCGTCGGGGCCGCGGTCGTTCTCCGGTAGGTATTTGTCCGGCCAGCCCACGGTGCCGGCGGGCCTCCAGTTTAGGTCGTCGAGGTAGAGCATGAGGTCTGGAGGATCACCGTTCACCTCCGGGTAGACGTCTACCGGCCTCTCAGCGATGTTCCTCCACTCCTCCCCCGATGGCCCCCGTATGCCCCGGAGCCTCTCCGCAAGCTCCTTGACGAAGTCCTCGTACTCCTCAGCCTCAACGATGCCGTGGGGCTCCCGGCCCTTTAGGTTCACGAAGACGCGGGAGTAGTAGCCTCCCCAAGCCCATGCCGCCGTGTGCTCCCAGTCTATCATATCCTCCCGTAGGTCGGTGCCCGGCTTCTTCGGCTTCTCCTTCAGCCTCAGCAACCCCTCCTCCTCCAGCCACTGGTTTATCGCGAAGGCGCCGTGCATCGGCTTGACTCCGTGATCCGATGCTATGACTATTACCGTGTCGCGCAGCGTCTTCGAGAGCTTCTCGAGCCACTCGTCGACCATAGAGTATACCTTGGGTATCACGCCGCTGTACACCTCGTGGTGCTCGTATCTCGGATGCCTCTCGTCGAAGTAGCGCCAGAAGGCGTGGTGTGCGCGGTCTATGCCTATCTCGACGTACACTACTAGATCCCAGGGCTTCCTCGTCAGCAGGTACTCCATAACTCTTAGGTGCTTGTCAACCATCTTTAGGAGGTCTCTCATCACCCTATCCTTCTCACTGCTCCGGTACAGTATGTCGAATATCATCGGCCCGAAGCGCTCCTCTATCTCCCTCTTGAGCCACGGCGGCCATGTATACCTCTTCTCCGGCCCTGGCGTGGTGAAGTCTGTGACCATGAATCCGTTGACGGGCTTCGGGGGGTATGTTGGGGGCACCCCGAAGACGCCGACCCTCAGCCCCCTCCTGGAGGCCTCCTCCCATATGGTCGGGTAGCGGATGTACCTCGAGTTGACTATGTATGCGTCGAACATCCCGGGCTTCCGGTGCCTGAACCCATAGATGCCGAGCTCGCCGGGGGTCTTGCCCGTGAACATGACCATCCATGCCGGCACGGTTATCGGTGGTTTACAGCTCCTAAGGATGTAGCGCCTCGAGTCGGAGACCAGGCCCCTTATGTAGCGGAAGCCGCCACCATCGTGCCCCTGGTAGAGGACGTAGGGGGGTAGTGAGTCTAGGCCTAGTACGAGGAGTCTGCGGTTTGCCACGCTTATGCCTCCTCGGCGAGGAGGCGTAGTAGGCGGCTTACAACCCTATCCACCCTGCAGCCCCCCAGCTTCTCGACTGCGAAGACCCTCTCCTTCCCGCCGATACTCGCCCATGGACACTCGGCCTTGACCAGGGCGCGTGCCTTGTCTAGCAGCTTGCCCGGGCTCCTGGTCACGCTCCTAACGTAGATTATTGTGTCGTTGAGCTTCTTGACCCTGGCCACGAGCACCACTATGGAGCCCTTGTTCCTGCATGCGAGCCTCCTCCCGATGAGCGTGTGCAGCGGGTTGTTTAGCTCCGTCTCACAGTACAGTACCCCGCTGTCCTCAACCTCACGGCACCTGGTGTTGTCCAGCGCTGCGCGGAGCTCTTCTTCAACCTCCCTCATGCTCCTCCTAAGCCTTTCATCGCCTAAGACGCCGCTTATGCCGCTGGCCGCCAGTAGTCCTACGCTCCGCTCTATGCATGCATAGTCCAGTCTACGGTAGCAAGAGTCCAGCATCTCCGCGGCAAGTTTTGCTGTGGAGGGCTCTACGCCTGAGGCCTCTGATAGCTCGTCGACTAGGCTCCTTAGGTTGCTAGTGGCGTCCGGCCTGTCGCCGAGCACGCCGAGGAGGGCTAGGTCTGGGTACTTGCCCGTGATGCGGTAGAGTAGGAGGCTCGTCGCCGGCCACTCATCTTCGCCGCCAGCCCCCATTGAGACAGGGTTGCAGTACAGTACGCCTGGCTCACGGCTCTCCGGCGGGGGCGCCCGGTGATGGTCTATTATCACTAGCAGTTGCCCAGGCCTTCGGAGTTTCTTCAGCTCGTCGCAGGGGAGCCCGTAGTCTAGTACTAGTAGTGTGTCGCCGCAGCCAAGGGGTTTTACGGCTTCGACGCTGTACTCCATTATCCTCGGCGTCGTGTAGCCGCAGACCCTGCCGGGGTAGAGTCTCAGTATATGCGCGGCCGATGCTATTCCGTCGGCGTCCCAGTGGTGTATGACTTCTATCGAGCCTGTGGGGGCTAGGCGGCACTCTTCACTGTATGAATGGGTTCTTGAAGCTGAGTACGACGTCGGCCACCTCCGGCCTCATCATGTACTCTGGGGGCCTTATCCCCCGCCTTATCATCTCGCGTAGCTTCGTGCCGCTTATCCTGACCCTGTACTCCTCTCCGTGGGGGCATATCTTCTCGTTCACCATGCCGCCGCACTTCTTGCAGTAGAAGGCCTCCCTCACGAACATCGGTGTTATCCCTAGGTCGGGGAACTCGCGGAATATGTCCCAGGCCTCGTATGGGCCGTAGTAGTTGCCTACTCCTGCATGATCCCTGCCTACTATGAAGTGTGTGCAGCCGAAGTTCTTCCGTACTATGGCGTGGTGTATCGCTTCCCGGGGCCCCGCGTACCTCATCTCCATGCGGAGCACGGAGAACACTATGCTGTTCTTGGGGTAGTAGTGCTCTATCAGGGCCTGGTATGCTGCGACTATTACTTCATCCCTATAGTCGCCGGGCTTCTTCCAGCCGACGAGCGGGTTTATGAAGAGGCCGTCGACGAACGTTAGGGCCGCCTTCTGCACGTATTCGTGGCCGCGGTGCGGCACGTTCCTCGTCTGGAAGCCTGCAATGGTCCTCCAGCCCTTGGCCTGGAAGAGGACGCGCGTCTCCTTGGGCCATAGGCGGTACTTCTCGAAGGGCTCCGGGGGCTCGTCTATGAGCTCTATGCGGCCGGCTATGAAGTACTCCTCTCTCTTCATGGTCTTTGCGACTCCCGGGTGGTTGCGGTCGACTGTCTTGAAGACTAGGCGGCAGTACTCCTCCTTATCCCATGTGTATATCTCCTCGATCCTCATGACTGCCAGGGGCCTACCATGGTAGTATAGTGCCGCCTCGTCACCCTCGCGTAGAGCCTCCACCGTCTCCCTGGGCGCGTCGAGGGTTATTGGTATGGTCCAGGGAGTGTCATCCGAGAGCCTCATGTCGTGGAGGACGTGGTAGAGGTCATCGCTCCCTAGGAACCCCTCGAGCGGGCTGTAGACTCCATGTGCTATGTTGACGGTGTCGGCCGCCAAGCCATCGTTGAGGGGTATTCTCGGCATCTCCTCCGCCTCCCTCAGCAGCCTCTCCCTTCTCCTCCCCCTCGCTATCAGCTCGACCAGTCTCCCACCATGGGGCCTGGAGACCATGGCTTACCGCCTCACCATCCCGCCTAGAGGTAGCCTAGTGCCTTGAGGCGCTCCAGTATGCGCTTCTTCTCCTCCTCGCTTATTGTCTCTGACTCCATTTTCTCCCTCTCCATGTCGGCCACTACTTCTCTTAGGACGTAGGTTACGAAGCTAGATACGGATGTGAACCCCGTGTCCTTGATTAGCTCCTTGATCCGGTTGTAGAGTGTTACGGGTATGGATACCGTCGTGTAGCGGTGCTTGCGCTCCTCCCTGCCTGGCATCACTTGCTCCCAGTAAGCATCAAGGACACGGCATTAATTAAATGTAATTAGTATCGTCCCACGGTTCATCCCGCCCGCCGGCACGGCGGAGTCTCCGGGGGCCCTGACCCCCGCCTATCCATTAACAGTGGACACCTAGCTCCTGGGGTTTAGGTGTTAGCCCCTAAAGCCTGCTATGAAGAAGCCTTGCGTCCCGTGGATGTGGGGGAAGAATCTGCGCACCTTCCCCGACACGCTGTACGTGGTGTAGCCCGTTGAGCCCGGCACCTTCGGCTCTATCGGCTCTGCGTCGATGGACTCTATGATCTCCTCGCCCTCCCATGGCAGGATGCTGCAGACGGAGTATATCGTTGGAGCCTTTATCGCCGACGCGTTCCTTGCCAGGCCTAGCTGGATGCGGGGGAATCTCGCCGCCCATGCCTGGTCTGATAGGTGTAGCTTTACTGCCGGATCCTTCCCTATGGTACCGGTGCTGCTGCATGGCGCGTCGAGGAGTATCTTGCTCGGCTTTATCCTGGGCTTGAACCTCATCGAGTCCGTGTTGACTATGTCTATGCGTGACTCGTCTACACCATAGAGTCTTAGGAGCCTCTTGGCCCTCTTCAGCCTCTCGAGGGAGAGGTCTGCAAGTATTATCCTCGCCTTGTTCTCGGTGAGCTGCATCACGAGGCTCGCCTTGACCCCCGGTGCGCCGGTCATGTCTAGGACTACGTCGCCCTCCGAGGGCTGCAGCGCCTCAACAACCATGGCTGATGCCTTGTCCTGGAACACTATGTCGCCCCTCCACATGGCGTCGAGGTGGTGCAGGGGCTCCCTGTAATCCACTACCCTGAGCATGTATGGCAGGTCCTTGTCCTGCTCCACGACAACTCCCGCCTCCTCTAGCTCCCTCACTATTCTGTCTACATCGGTTTTCAGTGTGTTCACCCTTATCCACCACCTCTCCCTGTTAAGCTCCTCCAGGAGCCTCTCAACCCACTCTCTTGGCGCAAGCCTTAGTAGTAGCTCGACCATCCAGCGCGGATAGGAGTAGCGCACGGATATCTTATCAGTCACCGTTGGGAGCTCCTCCAGGACCTCGTCGAGGCTCGCCGGGGCCCTCCTACGCCAGGTCTTCATGAATTTTCTGCGCAGCCTCTCGACTGGCTCTTCGAGTCTATGAGGCAGCCTACTGGGGTCGGCGATGTAGATGAGCCATAGCTTGACTAGCCTCCTAGTCCCGCCCTCGGCCCCGAACACCCTTCTCTCCATGAATCTGAGCGTGTAGTAGTTCAGGGTGATGCTCCTCGCAGCCTCGTAGAGCGTCTTGGGCGTGACGCCGGCGGGCAGCTTGCCGTACCTCTTAAGCATAGTCTTGAATGCAAGGTCTAGGCTAATCCTCTTAGAGAGTATCTCATGTAGCACGCCTGCTAGGAACTCTATGAATGCCCTCAGCCCACGCTCCATGGATAGGCTTTCCGGTGCCATGGGTTCCGGGTTCGGGGCTATAAATGGTGGGGCTAGGATCTCGCCGCGAGCCAGCAGGCAACGAGCCTGCCCTTCTCGACCTCCGTGAGGGGAGGCTCCTCCTTCCTACACCTATCCGTGGCGTATGGGCAGCGTGGGTGTAGGCGGCAGCCTGGGGGTGGGTGTCTGGGATCCGGTATCTCTCCTTTTAGCCTGAGCTTCGGCCTGGCCCTTATCCTGAGCTTTGGTATGGCTTCTATCAATGCCCTGGTGTAGGGGTGGAGGGGGTTCTCCATTATCGCCTCCGTTGACCCAAGCTCTACTAGCTTCCCGAGGTACATCACGGCGACCCTGTCAGCGATGAGCTTTGCGACGGCCAGGTCGTGTGTTATGAAGAGCAGGGACTGGCCTATCCTCTTCCTGAACTCTTCTAGGAGTTCTATGATGGACGCCCTTATCGACACGTCGAGGCTTGATGTAGGCTCGTCTGCCACTACGAAGTCGGGCTCAACTATCATTGCCCTTGCTATCGCTGCGCGCTGGAGCTGTCCTCCGCTGAGCTGGTAGGGGTAGCGGTTGTAGAACTCCTTGCCCGGTACGAGGCCTATTCTCTCGAAGAGGGCTACAACCTTCTCCACGGCCTCCTCTCCACGGGCTACGCCGTGGACCTCTAGTACCTCTTTGACGCTCTCCCCTATCCTTATCCTCGGGTTGAACGCCGCGTATGGATCCTGGGGTATTAGCTGCATGCGGCGCCTAAGCGGCCTAAGCTTCCTCTCGGGCATCCTCGTTATATCTATCCCGTCGAAGATGACCCTGCCGGCTGTTGGCTGGTAGAGGCGTAGGAGTACCCTGCCGAGTGTTGACTTCCCGGAGCCCGACTCGCCTACTAGTGCCAGCGTCTCTCCACGGGCTATGCTGAGGCTGACGCCGTCGACAGCCCTTATCGGGGCAGAGCCCGCCATTATGCCGCTCGGCTTGAAGTACATCTTGACCTCGTGTGCCTCGATGAGGGCGGGCACGGTCTTCACCTCCTCCCCTCCGTGTAGAGGTGGCATGAGACGTAGTGGCCTGGGGATGCCTCGATGAGTGTTGGCGGCTCCTTCCTACACTTGTCCATGGCGTATGGGCAGCGTGGGTGGAACCTGCAGCCGGGTGGTGGGCGGCGGAGGTCTGGTGGCAGGCCTGGTATGCTCTTAGGCCTGTCCTTCCTGTCGACGCTGGGTGTGGCGTTTATGAGGCCGCGCGTGTAGGGGTGGAGGGGCTCTCCTACGACCTCCTCGACGCTGCCATACTCCACGAGGGTGCCTGCATACATCACTATTACCTTGGTCGCCCAGGTGGCTGCCAGTGCTATGTCGTGCGTTATGAGCATTATTGTCATCCCTTGCCGTCGGAGGCTGTCAAGCAGCTCCATTATCTGCTCCTGCACTATTACGTCAAGGGCTGTCGTCGGCTCGTCGGCGACTACGAGCTTCGGGTTTAGGGCGACCGCAGCCGCTATTGCGACACGCTGCCTCTGGCCACCGCTGAGCTGGTGCGGGTAGGCCTTCAGCAGGCGTGGGGGTAGCCCCAGCTTGGTGAATATCTCCTCAGCCCTCCTCCACGCCTCGTCCTTCGGCACACCGTGCTCCGTCATTACCTCGACGACTTGGTCGCCGACGCGTCTAACCGGGTCGAGCGTCGTGAAGGGGTTCTGGAAGACCATTGACACCAGCTCTCCCCGGGCGCGTCTTAGTGCCTCTCCGTGGAGACTCGTTATGTCTACGTTGTCGATGAGTATGCGTCCGGAGACCCTGCGGCCCGGCGGCGGTATTAGGCCGAGTATGGAGTAGCCGAGCGTGGTCTTCCCCGACCCCGACTCACCCACCACCGCTGCCAGCTCCGAGCCGGGCACGGAGAATGATACGCCGTCGACCGCCTTCACTATGCCCGTGAGCGTGTAGTAGTACACCTTTAGGTTATCCACGACGAGCAGCGGCTCGGTCAAGGCTCACACCTGCTTCCTGAACATCTCGCTCAGTCCTTCACCTATGAGGGCGAATCCGAGCGCGAACAGTGTTATCATTAGTCCCGGGAAGAAGATGAGCCACCAGTACCCGGAGAGCACGAAGTCCTTGCCGTAGTATAGGTCGTAGCCCCAGTCGGGAGTGCCGGGCTGCACTGATAGGCCGAGGAAGCTCAGCGCCGCCTCGGTTAGAACTGCGTCGACTGCCGCCAGGCTGTATACCACGAGCACCGTGTAAATGAGGTTGGGCAGTATGTGTCTAAGCATTATCCTTGACTCCGGGAGCCCGGCTGCCTTCGCAACCTCTATGAACTCCATCCTCTTAATCCTCAACGCCTCACCCCTAACCATCCTGAAGAACGTGGGCACGTAGACAACTGCTATCGCTATAGCCGCGTTGACCGGGCTGGGGCCGAGAGCCACCGCGAGCGCTATGGCTAGGATCAGGCTCGGGAAGGCGTAGATCGCGTCAACTATCATGCTGAGCACACGGTCTACTACACCCCCATGGTATGCGCTGAGAAGGCCCAGGGGCACGCCGACAAGCATGCTGAGCGTAGTCGCTGTGAAGACCACGAACACTGCTATCCTCGCACCATAGACTATCCTGGCCCACATATCCTGACCCAGCCTGTTAGTCCCCATGGGGTGGGCTAGGCTGGGTGGAGCCAGCGAGGGCCCCGAGGGCATCGTGGGGTCGTAGGGGGTTAGCAGGGGCGCGGCGACAGCCATGAACACTACTGTGAATACTATGGCCAGCCCCGCTATGAACATGTATCTTCCACGCTTCTGGCCGAATAGGGATGTAAACCTCGCAACGGCTCTTGAGACGAGCCTCCCGGCCTCGAGAGCCACGGCTCAACCACCCCTCTCCTAGTACCTCACCCTCGGGTCTAGCAGCGCGTAGAGCAGGTCTACGAAGAGGCTGATTACTCCGACGAAGAACGCAAACACTATGACTACCGCCTGCACCGCTGGATAGTCACGGTACATTATTGCATCGACGAGGTATGTGCCTATGCCGGGCCAGCTGAACGTCGTCTCGGTTAGTATCGCGCCGCCGAGCAGCAGCGCGAACTGGAGGCCTGCATAGGTCGCTACCGGTGTTATCGCGTTGCGGAGGGCGTGGAGCATTATCTTCCTCTTACGTATGCCCCTCGCATAGTAGGCTGCAACGAAGTCCGACTCCAGAACCCTCACCATACTGTTCCTCAGCAGCCTCGTGTAGGGCCCGCTCAGCACAATGCCCAGCGTTAGTGCCGGGAGTACTAGGTGGGCGAGCGCGTCCAGGAACTTGTCGAGCCTCCCCTCTATGAGGCTGTCTATGAGGTAGAAGCCGGTATAGGGGTGCGGAGCCATGCCGGGGTCTATCCTTCCTCCGGAGGGCAGGACGTGGAGCCAGACGCTGAATACCAGCTGGAATAGTAGGCCTAGCCATGGTATGAACAGCGTGTATGCGAGCGCGCCATAGAACCTCATAGCACTATCCACTACGGTGTCCTTCTTGACCGCTGCTATGTAGCCGGTTACGAGCCCTATCACGAGGCTCACGAACATCGCTGCTATGGATAGCTCTATCGTGGCCGGCAGCCTCTGGAATATGTCGGCCGCTATCGGCCTACCCCTAACTACAAGGCTTGTCCCGAAGTTGCCGTGCAGGACGTTCCAGAGATAGTCAAAGTACTGTACTATGAGTGGCTTGTCTAGGCCCAGCTGGTGTCTAAGCGCCTTAAGCTCGGCGGGCGGTATGTTCTTCGTGCCGAGTATCGCCGTCAGCGGGTCGCCCGGCAGCACCCTCAGTATGAAGAACACCAGCGTGTATAGTATGAGTACCGTGGGTATGATGAGTGCAGCCCTAATGGCGAAGTACCTCAGCAGCCCCACGACCGGATCACCGCTTAACAAGCATGAATGTGTCCTAACATGGGAGCCGTATATACGGTTTATTTAGGGTTTAATGGGGCGGAAACCCGTCCAATAACCCCTAAAAAACTACTAGACAGATGGACTCCATGCAAGCACGTGCATTGAGGCTGCCGGAGAGGGCTGCTACCCGCTGGCCTTGTAGAGGGTGTAGTATGGCATTAGCATAGGCGGCCCTATCTTCACTCCCCTAACATCCTTCCTCACTACAACGAAGAGCTTGCCCTGCAGGAGCGGTATGAATGGTATGTCATGCGCCAGTATCTTCTGCACCTCCTCGTAGAGCTTCGCCCTCTCAGCCTTATTGGTGAGCACTGCTGCCTCGTCGAGCAGCTTGTCTACCTTCGGGTTGGAGTAGCCCGTGCCAGTCCACTTGTTAGCGCCGCTGTGCAGGAATGGTGTCAGGAAGTCGTCCGGGTCTATGTAGTCTGGGTACCAGCCTAGGAGGGCCAGCATCATCGTCCCCTGTCTTAGCTGCTTCACGTAGCTTGCCCACTCCAGGCTCTTTATCTCAACCTGTATCATGCCCGTCCTCTCTAGCTGCACCTTTATCATCTGTGCGAGGTCTGCCTCGGTGTCTCCGTAGTGGCTCGGCGTGTACCATAGGACTAGCTTCAGCTTGTGCTGTTTACTGTAGCCGGCCTCCTTGAGGAGCTTCTGTGCCAGTGCTATGTTGCCGTCCCCGTATATCTTGAAGGCGTCTATGTGGCTCCACATGCCTGCGGGTACTAGGCTGTATAGTGGCTGCATCGTGCCCATGAATACTACCTTTGCCAGCTCCGGCCTGTTTATGGCTGCCGCTATCGCCTCCCTCACGAGCCTGTTCTTAGTCGGATCCATCTTCACGTTGACGACTATGTATCTTATGAAGGTCCCAGGCACGCCTATTACGCGGAAGTTGGGGTTCTTGGCGAGATCCACGTAGTCTGTTGGCCTTAGGGTCCTCCATGCTATGTCTATCTCGCCGCTCTCGAGGGCGACGCGTAGTGCTGAGGCGTCACGGTAGAACCTTATTATTATCGTCTTGGTCTTCGGCTTGGGGCCGTAGTAGTATGGGTTCGCCTGGAGTATGAGTATCTCGTCACGCCTCCACTCCTTTATGCAGTAGGGGCCTGCACCTCCCCAGGTAGCGTCGCTGACTATCTTGTCGTTGGGGTACTTGGGGCTCACGGGGAAGTATGGTGGTGTCGCTAGGACTGCTAGGAAGAAGCCTACGGGCCTCTTCAGTATGAACTCAACCGTGTACTTGTCTAGTGCCTTCACGTCCTTGACGAAGTAGGTGACCAGCCACGAGGGGTCTCCCTTAAGCCTCATCACTCTCTTTATGCTGCGCACAACGTCGTAGGCTGTGACGGGTGTGCCGTCGCAGAACTTCGCATCTGTCCTTAGGTGGAATATCCACACCTTGCCGTTGTCCTTGACCTCCCAGCTCTTAGCGAGTGCCGGCACTATCTCGTCGGTGCCGGGCTTGTACTTGACGAGGCCGTCCATTATATTGGTCAGCACCTCCCATGTGAAGAAGTCGTAGGCGCTTGCAGGGTCTAGGTCTGTCACCTTGTCCGTCACTCCTATGACTAGCTTCTGGGTGAGGAAGCCAGCCGTCTTCGTAGCCGTTGCCGTAGGCGACTGGGTCGCCGTCGCGGGGGCTGTTTTTGTGGCTGTGTATGTCTGCGTCACGGTCGCCGTCTTCGTTATAGTTATGGTTGTCGGTGCAGCCGCCTTATGGGGTATTGCTGCGAGGCCTGCACCATAGCCTATTATGATGCCGATTATTATGCCTACTATGAGTGCTATTATGGGTGTTGATTTGCCCGCCATCAGGGCACACCCTCATATCCCACGCTATGCGAGTGTGACTACCATACCACTGGGAGGTTAAACGCTTAACTACTCCGCCCCTTGCGCCGCCGAACACGGCTAGTGGGAGACTTGTTTGCAGCCTACGCTGCTGTAGTGAAGAATCTGCGCGGCGTCATAATGCCAGCATACAGCGGCGAGTGCGGCGGGCTCCGCTGGCTTGCTGCTAGGTTCCGCTACCGTGAGGTCGGGGTGCCTCCCTCCGCTGCCAGGCTCGCCGCGGCTGGTGGCAGGTTTCGGATCCTCACCTACCCCGTGCCGGTGCTCGCCCAGTTGACGGACTACCTTGAGTTCGCCGGGCTCCCCAGGCACGTTGCCGAGGCGCTGGTGATGGGGTCCGTGTATGTATCGCCGGTGCTGATGGTCGGGGGCGACGTGCTGGACGTGCTTAGGGGTATCAGCGTCGGGGTTGTCGAGAAGTGTAGGGAGATGGATTTGAGGTCGTGGAGGCTGCACCTACGCATAGCCACTTATAGCATTCTCGACATGTATGCTGATTGCCTTGAGGAGGCGTTGAGGGTTATACGGGGGGAGGCCGGGCTCGGCGAAGTGCTTGCTGCCAGGCGTGGCAGGGTTGAGAAGGATTCTTCGCGTTACTGGAGGATCTCGTGTAGGGAGGGAGAGAGCGGGGAGCCCTTCCTCCTCTACATTGATATGCTTGCACTCTCCTCGGGCTTCGTACATAGGCTCGTGGAGGATCAGGCTGCTGGGCTTGCAGTGGTCCCCGTGGTGTATATCCCATGCGGTATAGGGTAGTCATGCTACACCTGGACGAAGCCGGTCTAAGGCTTGCCTCGCTCCTAAGGCTTGCGGGTGCACGCCTAGTGTTCTTCACGGATCTAGACGGCTACAGGAGGCTTGGCTGGGGGGCGGAGCGGCTGGGCGCCGAGCTGCTGGTCTGGGACAGCATAGACGCCCTCTTATCGGCCGAGGTACAGTCGATGGCCAGTAGGATGCAGTGGCTGCTAATCCCGAGCCATAGGCTCGTAGAGAGGCTTGGAGAGCGGCTGGGAGAGTACAGCGCCCCAATGGCCTGCAGGGCTGGGGCTATGACCGGCCATGGGGGTAGGGGCTATACACTTGCCTTCACCTGGCTAGGGGGCAGCAGACCTGTCCTGCTTGGGGCCGCTAGGCGGGTCGGCGATGCATGGATCGAGGCTAGGGCGGAGCCCGTGGCTGTGCCGGAGGCGGGGTGGCCCCTCTACGTCCAGCTTATCGGAGAGGATGGAGAGGGGGGAGTGTGCGTCGAGCCCTGCATAGGCGATGGCTTCTCACTGAACTATGTTGACGTGTTCTTCCCGTCTAGGGTTGAGGCCGCTAAGGCCGTATACCGGGCATTAACCGAGAGAGGATAACTCTTCATATCCTCCTCCAGTAACCATAGGGCGGTGGAGGGCAGCGGCCCCATGGTTGTAGGCCGTGAGGAGGCTATTCGTGAGGCTGTAAGAACCGTTGCAAGCCTCATGGTTGCCGCTGCCGTTACCGCGCCTAAGGCTAAGGGGGTTGACAACATAGAGGTTGTCGTTATAGATGACCGTGACGAGTTGTTAAAGCTCGCCGAGAAGATGGATGAGCTCGCAAGTGTCTATGGATCGTTCTTCTCCCGTGACGCTGACTGCGTTAGGCGCTCCGATGCCGTGGTTGTTATCGGTGCGTGGGTGCCTAAGCTCTCGTTGAAGACTCCTCCCGAGTACGGGGTTGATGCCGACACTGCAATGGCTTTGATAAACCTCGGCATAGCACTCGGCTCGGCAGTAAAGGTTGCATCCATGCTGAATGTTGATACGAGGATAATGTTCTCTATCGGTGTTGCTGCGAGGGCTCTTGGGCTTCTCCGGTCTCCCTATGTGCTAGGCGTTCCGCTATCTGTGAAGGGGAAGAATATCTACTTTGACCGGAAGCCGCGCTCCTCGGCTCGATGACGCCCGCTAGTACTGCTGCCGCGTATAGTATCGCGTGTGGCCTTGGGGGGCAGCCTGGGAGCTTGACTATCTTCTCCGGAACCTTCACCCCCATTTTCTTTAGCAGCTCGAGTAGGGGGTCTAGGCCTCCGAGCACTGCTGCGCTGTCATGCCATATCCCTCCGCCGCAGGCGCAGGCGCCTACTGCCAGGACTCCAATTGGCCTTGCAACCCGGAAGACCTCTATGGCCCTGGGGAGCGCCTGGTATGTTACGGGCCCGGTGAATATGATTACATCGGCGTGTCTAGGTGACTCGACGAGCTTCATCCCGAAGCGCTCGGGGTCGTAGCGTGGGCTTAGTGCGGCGAGTACCTCTATGTCGCAGGCGTTGCATCCGCCCGTGTTTAGGTGGTAGAGCCACACGCTCTTCATCCTTTTAGGCTTCACAGCCATCACCTCTTCCTGTATGCCTGCCTCGCCCTCAAGACCCTCATGGCGGTTATCATTGCTGCTTGCTCGAGCTTGCAGAGCGGGCATGTTTTAAGGTGCGGTAGTTTCCTCTTCACCCTCTTCTCGACCTCTTCTAGGAGCTTCTTTGAGGCATATACCCTGCCGCACTTGATACACCTGGCCGGCTCATGCTTTACAACCTGCGTTGGCGTCTTCTCAACGAGGATCTCGTATTCGCGGAGGGATGTTATCGCCCCCTTTGGACACGTCTCGACGCATAGGAGGCAGAAGATGCACCGTGTAACGCTGTAGACTAGCCTCGCCCTCTCACGGTCGAATACGAGCGTCTTAGCGGGGCATGCCGTCGCGCACGCGCCGCAGCCTATGCACTTCTCGGGGTCTATCTGTATGACTCCTCGTAGCCTTGGGGGTGGCGGGAGGGGCTGGTATGGGTATTGCCTTATCGTTGCCCTTCCCTCGGCTGCCTCGCGGTATGCCGTGAGCCTAGGGGCGAGTGAGCCTGGCAAGGCTTACACTCCTCCTCCTACCCTTGTCTAGCTCTACGAGTATTACGCGGTCCGTGCAGGAGAAGCAAGGGTCTATGCTCATGAGTATGACTGGCGCGTCTGCGAGCGGCCTGTCCACTAGGAGGTTTGGTAGGAGTGCGAGGTTGTTGTATGTCGGCGACCTTATCTTCCACCTCCATAGCCTCTTGCCCCTGCCCGTTATGATGTAGTGGAGGCATTCGCCGCGTGGTGCCTCCGAGGCTGCGAGGCCTACGTGGAACGGCTTGTAGTCCTGGCCCTCTGCCCTTAGGGGTGTCTTGGGCAGGTCTTTCAGCACCTGCTTGAGTATCTTTAGTGACTCTAATGCCTCTTCGAGCCTTATCATGTATCTTGCCATTGAGTCCCCCTCATCCATGACGGGGACCTCGAATTCCACGTTCTCGTATGCAGCGTACGGCTTGTCCCTCCTCATGTCTATGTCTATGCCGGATGCCCTGGCGACGGGGCCTAGTGCGCCCCATTTCCAGGCATCTTTCCTGTCGAGTATGCCCGTCTCCTCAAGCCTCGTCTTTACCTCGTCTAGCTCGGCGTATTCGCGGGCCAGCTTCACCCCCTTTGTGACCGCCTTCTCCGCCTTCTCGAGTATCGTTCTTGCCATTGACTCGTCTATGTCTACCCTCACGCCTCCCGGGGTGTTGGCTGAGTACGTCTTCCTGTTACCCGTGATTATCTCGGCTGCATCCATGACTTCCTCTCTGGCGTTCATTATGTGCATGAAGCCGGTATCGTAGCCCACTGTGTGTAGTATTGCCGCTGTGCAGAGGAGGTGGCTGTGTATCCTCTCGAGCTCGAGGAGCACGGTTCGTATGTACTTCGCCCTCTCCGGGACCTCTATGCCTAGCGCCGCCTCTACGGCCATGCAGTATGTCGTTGAGTGGACGAAGCCGCATATGCCGCAGATCCTCTCAGCGAGGAAGGGGACCTGGTGGTAGAGGAACCTGTCCTCCGCGAGCTTCTCTATCCCACGGTAGACGAAGAACCCCCTATACCATACATCGACTACCTTCTCGCCTATGACGTGCAGCTCGAAGTACTCCGGCTCGTGGAGGGCCGGGTGGTAGGGGCCGAGCGGTATTCCTGGACGCGGCTTCTTCTTCAACGCCTTCTCGGGCTCGACCGGCGGCTTTCCCCTCGGGGCGTCCTTCCTCATTGGGTGGATGTTCTTCGGCCAGGTGTCTGGGAGTACGAGCCTTCCTTTCCACGGGTTCCCCCTGAACTTTATCCCGTAGAGGTCTCTGGCTTCCGCCTCGCACCATGTGCAGGCCGGGCTGCCGGTTAGTGGGTAGAGGGAGTCCATGCTGGCTGTTGCAGGGTCTACTGGCACGTCCACTATGATGTGTCTTCCTTCGCGGTGGCATGTGAATATGTATGCTACGTGTAGTGCGCCGTCGATTCCTCTGCCGTCGTATGCTAGGCAGGTGCTTAGCCGGCACTCTTTGTCGCTGAGTATGTTCTCGACTACGTGTTTGAGCTGTGTCCTGGTTGTCTCTATGTATTCTACGTTGTTTTTCTTGAGTCCTTCTACTGCGAGCTTCAAGTCTTCCGCCTCTCCTTTATCCATTGTATCGTGGAGTCTAGGAGGATTGACGGGTCGGGGTTGTACAGTAGCTTGCCGCCCGTCTTCTCAGCCATTTTCTCCGTTAGGAGCGTCCGGATGGTCTTGGAGCCCTGGTAGGGCATTAGGGCTGAGGTGGCTGCGAGGATTCCGCTTGCCGCGCCTGTTAGTAGGGTTGATAGCATCCGCTCTCCCGTGGCTTCGGGGGCTATTGCTGCTACTGGCGCCTCGTCTAGCCCTAGGCCTAGCTGCTCCATCACTATCCTGGCTGCATGCATTGCCTGTATCCATGTGTTGCAGGTGGCTATGTGTATTATTGGTGGTATCGACTCCGCCTTGTATATCTTTTTGAGGCCGTCGCCCGCCTTCGCTGAGGCTTTTTCCGGGTCTAGTAGCCCTTTCGCCGCTAGTACCGCCGATGTACAGCCGTAGCTTAGCACGAGTATGTTGTTCCCTATGAGTTTCTCGGCGAGTTCTGCTGATACGCCGTGTGTCTGCTTGGGGTTTCCGCAGCCTCCCAGCAGCGCTATGCCCTCCACCGCTCCCTCCTCGACGGCGTCCGCTATTGCCTTGAGGTTGTCTGTCTCGGTGTAGAGTGCTGTGAGGCTATACCGTCTGGCTGGTATGTTCCTAGGCTGCTTCTCGACTGTCTTCCTTGAGGCCTTCTGTAGGGCTTCCACTATGTCGCTCATACTTGCCGTCTTCATGTCGACGAGCACCGCGTTGCCCTTGAAGGCCTTGAGCGTGGCGGGGGTTACGCACGGCCATTTATATGCTACTAGGCTGACTCCCCCGCTGTATGCTAGGAGTTCCTGCATTGCCAGATCTGCTGCTACAGGGTTCTCGCCCCTCCACTCGCAGGCGAGTTCGAGTACCTCTGCCTGGATGCCTAGGCTTTCGAGTGCTCTCCTCAGCCTATCCATAGCGTCCTCGTCTAGGCATGCAGCCAGTATGGTGAAGGCTTGTCCAGGTGTCTTGTAGCCCGCTTCTCTATGCCTCGTGAAGGCCTCTGTCGCCGCGGAGAGGAGCGTTGATGTTACCCACGAGTCTGAGAGGGCTAGGCGGAGTGCCGTGAGTGCAAGCCTCTCCGCGTCCGCCTCGGAGCCCATTGCTGCCGCCGTGAGTGTAGCCGCTATTTCGGGCATGGGGCCCTTGGGTAGGAGGTCTGCTTTCCGGAGCCTGGAGTAGAGCTTGGATCCGAACACGGTGTATGGTATTGATTGTGCATGGAGTAGGCTGGTGGGGTTAGATGGGAGTATCGCGGTGAAGGGTTCCACGAGCCGATTCAGGCCCCCTGCATGGTCTAGCGCGGAGTATAGGCGCTGGATCCTTATCGACGCCGCTGTTGATGTCGTCCTGGCCAGCCACCTGGCGGCCATTATGCCGGGGCCTGCTCCACAGACACCAGTCTGCGGCCCCTCGGCGAAGAAGCTGACCCTGCAGGGCCCCATGGCGCAGTTCCTGCAGCATAGGCCTAGCTGGCCGAAGCCACACTGGGGCTGTAGGCGTAGCAGCCTATGCCATGACGTCTCCGCTGCTCTGCTGCCGTACTCGTGTACCTCCTCCAGCAGGCTGGCCTTGGTGAAGTCTACCTGGTACTCCATCCTCTTATACGGGGTCATGACGCACCTACCTCGGGGTATGTGGCGGTTGGGGGACGTCTTGGAGGATTAGGAGGAGGGATACCTGGTCTGGGGTCGGGGGTTTCCTCCCCCTACGGGTCTTCATTATCTCCACTGGTGTTCCGAAGAGGAGTACGCCCATGGGGCATGCCTCAACGCAGGCTGGCTGGCGCCCGGCCCTCACCCTGTCGATGCACATGTCGCACTTCACGACGAGGCCCGTCTCGGGGTGTAGGTATGGGTGCCCCAGGTGGCATGCGTTGACGCACATGCCGCAGCCTATGCAGTCAGCCTCCCTCACCGCCACTATCCCGCCCTCCTCGTAGTGCATGGCTCCCGTGGGACATGATGCGACACAGGGAGCGTTCGCGCAGTGCTGGCATGTCACCGGAACCGGCACTCCCCGTGCTCGTAGAACCCTTATCCTCGGCATGGGCCTCGGCTCCTCGAACACGATTTCTGGCATGCTCCTGGATGCTGAGTGCTCGACGGCGCACGCTACCTCGCAGGCTAGGCAGCCTATACACCTCTCCGCGTCCACCTGTAGCATGAGCTTCATCTTCACGGGTCTCACGGCCCTTGCATGTCCGGGCTTACTCACCCCTCTGTCACCCCCTCATCTCGCCTCCTGCCCCTCACGCCGTGAGTAGGAGTGCGACTGCTCCTATCACGAGGCATGCGAAGGCGAGGCCCATCGCTCTGAGTGGCCTCGGCCTTCCTATCGATGCTGTAACTGCCGCAATTACCAGGTAGGCTATGATAGCGTAGAGTGGCGCGGCTAGCCAGGAGTGGAAGGCTGCGAGGCCCGCGGCGAGCAGTAGTGCAAAACCCCTGCACCACGAGGCCTGCATGAGCAGCGCTAGCTCGGCGCCGCCGTACTCCGTGTATGGGCCGGCAGCTATCTCCGGGCCAGCCTCAACCACATTGTATGGCGCTAGCTCGAACTCGACTATCGCTGCGAGCGTCAGCGCGATGGCTGCGGCAGCCGCCGCCAGCATTGGCGCCTGCATATCGTGGAGGAAGAGTGTAGGGGAGACTGCGAGGAGCGCTAGCAGCACACCAGCCTCCGCTATAGATGAGAGCGCTAGCAGCCTGACCGACCCGGCGCTCGTGAGCGGGGTTAGCCCGGCCGAGCCGATGACTACGACTGCGGTCGAGCCCGCCAGTAGCACTGTGAAGCCTATGATGCCCGCCAGGGAGGAGTCTAGGCATGGTAGTGCGAGCATTAGGGCTGCTATGAGCGCGTAGGCTAGGGATGAGGCCGGGGCTGCCAGGTAGAATGGGTTCCCGGTCTCGGCGGCCGATGCCCTCCTATGGTATAGCTTGGCCAGGTCATACCATGTCTGTAGTATCGGGGGCCCGATCCTGCGCTGGATAGCCGCGTATATCTTCCTCCTCACGCCGTCGAGGAGAGGCGGCACGAGGAGCACCATGACTATATCAATGACGGCTGCCGTGAGGCCGAGAAGCGTACACGTCATGGCTATCACCCTGCTATCCAGAGTGTTAATGGCCTACCTAGCTGGGCGAGGAGCGGGGCTGCGATCGTCAGGGCTATGAGCATGGCCAGGGCGGTGTAGACTGCTGTGCGGTAGCATGCAGGGCAGCTACGTCCCCTCGGCTGTGGCGGGTCGCCTCCGTCTCCGCGGCGGTGGCGCAGCATATAGACCATCCTATATGCCAGCGCGGCGAAGGCGGCGAGTATCACGGCGATGTATAGTGTTAGTATCAGTGCATGTGTGCAGGAGGCGGCTGCCAGCAGCTCGCTTATGAATAGCGGGAAGGGTGGGCAGCCGAGGAGTGCTAGGAGGAAAGCTATGAGTGACCCTCCTATCAGCCAGTCAGCCTCATAGACCGGTATTATGTCCTCTATCCTCCTGGAGCCGCGGTACTCCTCGATGAAGCCGGATGAGACGAAGGCTGCCGACTTCGCTATTGCATGTCCCATCGAGTGCACTGCGAACGCTAGCAGTGCAAGGCCTGGGGCGCCTTCATGTGCAAGGTATATCATGAAGCTCATTAACCCCATGTGCTCCATGCTGGAGTATGCTAGTAGTCTCTTGACGTCCCTGGTGATCAGCATGCCCGCCGACGCGTAGAGTATTGTCGCTACCGATACCACGAGGAGCAGGAGGTAGACCGGCGAGCCCGCCGGTATTATGTAGCTTATCCGTAGAAGCACGTAGAGGGGTAGGAAGGTGAGCGCGCCTGCTAGGAGTACGGAGACCGGCGTGGGTGCCTCAGCGTAGGCGTCTGGGAGCCAGAAGTGTAGCGGGAATAGGCCTGCCTTAACACTGAAGCCTGCAAGGATGAACATGAAGGCTATCAGCGACCTCGGGTTCGACGCGATGACGTCTAGGTGCGTGGCTAACGAGGTCCAGCGCCACGGCTCTGGGACTCCTGCAGACGCGCCTATACTGTATATAGTTACGAGGCCGTATAGGCTGAATGACATGCCTACGGCGCAGATCATGAAGTACTTCCATGCAGCCTCTACGCTCGCCCCTCCACCCTTTATGCACACAAGGTACACGGTGAGTATGGTGCATATCTCGAGCAGTATCCATGCAAGGAAGAGGTCGTTGAACAGGGCTATCGTGAACATTGCGAAGAACGCCGCGTTTACGAGGAGGTAGTACGACTCGCCCTTAAGGCCTGCAAGGCCCCCGCGCCTGGTTAGATGTATTGATGGCAGTGCTGTTAGGAGGTAGACCACCGAGACTAGCAGCATCATCCATGCCGAGTAGGGGTCTAGCCATAGCTCGCCCTCGAGCAGGGGGTGACCGGTAGTGATTCCAAGTACTGCTAGCAGGCTGGCCACCAGCGATATTATTGATGCTATTAGTGTGGCTGCTTCAGCGACCAGTATGTTTGTCAGTGATAGTGCCCCCGCCAGCGCCGTCAATCCTAGTGCTATGAGTGGGTAGATGGTTGGAGCAGTCACTGCCCATTCACCTCCTTTAGCTCGGTCATTATTGACGTGTCTAGTGTCTTGAACTGCTTATAGACCATCATCGTGAGTATGCTCCCGAAGAAGACCAATAGTATCACGTCAGTAGCCATCCCTATCTCAACAGTCTCCGGTAGCCTGGGGGCCATGAAGGCTAGTGTTAGGTGGCTGCTGTTCTCGAAGTGGCATAGGCCTAGTATCTGTTTGACAGTCGACCTTCTGGTCAGTATCTGGAGTAGCCCTATGAGGAATAGTGAGAGTGAGACCGCCAGGGGGATTAGCACCCCCATGCTGCCTGCAACTATCCCGGCTGCCAGCGCGAAGCTTAGCCCTATGGAGAGGCCTGCGAGCACCCACTCGAGGGTTACGGGTACGAGGGGTTTGGCGTCGTACTTCACGCCTATCCTGCGTAGCGCCCAGAGCAGTATGTAGGGGACGAGGATTGTCTTTGTTATGAAGCCGCTTAGGCTCCATACGAGGAATAGGTGGTCTACGAATATGCCCATGACGAGGAATATCAACACTAGCATGAATGACTGTAATGCATATATCTTTGCCGCCCTGTCGAGCCTACGTTCAGTCGTTATCCTTAGAGCCGTCATGAGCATCACTAGTGATAGTATCGAGACCGCTGCGTCGACCAGCTCACGCATAGAACACCACCCATAACGCGAGTATGAATAGGAGCACCATGTAGGCGAGCAGGAGGGCTAGGTAGAGGTGTAGCTTGCCGTTATGCAGCCTCATGATATGCTTCGAGAGCGCGGCTAGGCGGCGGGCGGCCCAGTGGTATGCTGGCGCGTAGGTTATCTCGCGGAGGATGGGCATGCGGAGCCTATAGGCGACATCCTCTACGCTGAGCCTGGGGGATGGTGCTGCGAGCCCGACGGCTGCGGCCACGAGGCTTGTGGAATGGATTGTTTCTCCGGAGAGCCATACGCGTGTCCTGGGCGGCTTTACTGCCCTCGCTGTAGCCAGGCATGATGCTGCTATGGCGTATAGTGTGAGCCAGTTGAGTAGGCCTGGGGTGAGCCTTGCTGCTGCGAGTGCTGCTAGTATGGGTGCGGCTGCAAGGACTGCTGTTATAGCGTAGTCTGGCAGTGGTTTTGACTCCGCTGCAGCATCCCCGCCGAGCAGTGCTGACGCAACCCTCCCGTAGGCCATGCCGGTCACTGGTGCAAGGATTACCGCTGCGAGCAGCGCCGCGTATGTCCATGGGAGGGGCGGGTAGCTGCGGGCTATTATGGCGAGGCTGTAGATGAGCATCAGTTCTCCTATGGAGGCTGCGAGCGGCGGTACCGGGAGGGCCGAGGAGGATGCGAAGGCTGCAAGCCTGCATGCCGTGTTGTGGTCTCTACAGATGCCTGGCGAGGATGCCAGGTTGTCGGTGCCAGCAACGCGTACGAGGTCCCAGGTTGAGGCTAGGAGTCCTGCCTTGTAGGCTGCATGTGCAACGATTAACGCCGCTAGGCCGGCTAGGACTAGGTCGAGGCTCGTCGACGCGTAGAGTGTTAAGAGTAGCCACTCGAAGCCCGAGTACTCCATGGTCGTGTATCCTAGCACCCTCCTTGCATGCTTAGCCCAGAGGCCCCCAGCGAAGCCTACCGCAATACCCGCCATGGCCTGCACGTAGAGCGCGACGAGTATCATGCCTGGCCGTGAGTAGGTGAGGAGGAGGAATGCCTGGTATAGGGGAGGGAGCTCGGATGCTACGAGTAGGCCGCCGCTGCTGCCGCGGGTCGAGGAGTATACTGGCGGGATCCAGAAGCCGAGCGGAGGGAGCCCTGCCTTGGCCGTGTATGCTGCTAGTAGCGCTGCCTCGACCAGCGGTAGTGTTGCCGCGGGTAGCTTGTCGAACCATGTGACGCCCTGCCCTATCATGAATGCTATCGATGCTATCATGGGCAGTGAGACTACATGCATTAGTATGAGGTAGAGGAGGCCGCTCCTCTTATCACCCGTGCTTGCAGCGGCCAGGGCTACGGCGAAGCTGAGCATCTCCCATGATGCGAGTAGTGTGAGTACGTCGCGCGCGAGTACTAGGAGGAATGTACCTGCTATCCCGAGGCCGATTGAGATCCTGGCCAGCCTCTGCAGCCCCTCGTCCCGGTACATGTATATCGATGAGACTAGTAGGGCGAGCCCGGAGGCTATGAGGAAGACTGAGCCGAGCCATCCAGCGGCGAGTTCTACGCGCCAGGCAGGCAGCCAGGGGAGGAGCCGCAGCTCTGCAGTGAATGCGAGGGGCCAGGCGCCGAGTGCTCCCCCCGCCCCGAGGGCTACTATTGCAAGGGAGGCCGCAGCATACGCTGCTGCCGCCGCGGCCCCCCAGCCTAGTGAGAGTATTGCTCCCATTCCGGCGAGTAGTAGGGGTAGGAGTATGCTTACCACGGTTTCACACCCAGCCAGGGTGCTATGTAGGGGGAGATGAGGATGAATGCTATGAGTATGATTAGGGGTATCTTCATCCAGGCGGGGGGCGTGGCGTGTGCAGGGGTCTCCGAGGGCTCCGAGCGGTATACCATGTATATTGTGCGCGTGAATACTATGAAGCATATGACGCTCTCTATGAGTGCGAGCCAGGCCGCCGCGACTGTTATTGGGGAGCCCGTGAAGCCCGTTGCAAGTATGGCTAGTTTACTGTAGAAGCAGTTGAAGGGAGGTATTGCTGAGATTGCTGCCGCACCTGCTATCCATGCTGCTGCGACTATGCCGTAGCCCATCCTCTTGCTTAGGCCGTTCAACGCCTGAATGCTCCGTGTCCCGAGCCCGTAGCTTATACAGCCGGCTGCGAGGAATAGGGATGCCTTTGCGAATGAGTGGTTCCACATGTGGTATATTGCTGCATGCACGCCGTGTATGCCGCAGCCGAGTATCGCGAAGGATAGGGCTAGGAGTATGTAGGAGAGCTGTACTATGGTGCTGTAGGCGAGTAGCCTCTTGATGTCCCTCTGGGCCATGTACATGAACGCCCCATAGTACATTGTTACGAGTGCTGCTGCTAGCACGAGTATGCCAAGCGGGCCGTATACATTCACTCCTGCTGGGAGCGTGTATTGGACGAATCTCAGGAAGGTGAATACGCCGACCTTGACCATGGCTGCTGCGTGTAGGTATGCTGAGACGGGTGTTGGTGCCGCCATCGCGTCGGGCAGCCATATATGGAATGGGACTTGCGCGGATTTCGCGAGGCATGCTATGAGGAAGAGCGCCCCTACTGCGGGTATTGCTGGGCCTAGTTTTGCTAGTAATGGTAGTGGTATTGTGTAGCTCTGCAGGTGTTGTGCTGCTATGACTATTGCTGCTAGGAGTCCTAGCCCGCCGATATGCGTTAGTATTAATGCTTCGACACCGCCCTTGAATGAGTCGTATTCGCCGTAGAAGGATATTAGGAGGCACGAGCAGATTCCCGTCAGCTCGTAGAAGAAGAATAGGGATGTTAGTGTATAGGATAACGCGACTCCAAGCATGCCGGCCATGAATAGTAGTAGTATTGAGTAGTATCTACGGTACCCGGTTGTGACTGGGTGTTCTTGGTTGCCTGGATCCATGTATCCTACGGAGTAGAGTACGACTAGGAAGCCTATGATGACGGTCATGCCTGCGAGTATTACTCCGTAGTCGTCGAGGTAGAGCGCGATGAAGCCCTTGAGGAGTCTTGGCCCGGGTGTCTCGACAACTGTATGGGGGGCTGCTAGAAGCATGATGCAGTACATTATGAGTGTTGCTGCTGATGATGCGAGTGCTATTGCTTCTACTCCTCGGCGGCGGAGGGGGAGGCCTAGTATTGCGGCTGAGCCTATCATCGGGGTTGCCACTATCACTGGCAGTAGCATGCTTGGCTGCAAGCTTTTGCACCGTCCCCTCCTTGCTCCTTTTTGTCTGGGGGTCAGCATAGTAGAAAAACTCTTCTTTGGAGATGGTGTTTGCAAGAAAAGATACTGTTAATCAGTGATATAACTGGTGTATTCTTGGCCTACAGGGCGGCTGCAGCTAAAAATACCTCCTCTCTCCATGCAGAGTATAGGCCGCGTATGAGGGTATGGGCAGGTCACCGTGTGGCGGCTGGATCACCGGGGGCTTACCCTCAGCTTAGCAGCTAGCTCTGTTGAGGGGTTGAAGGGGCTACTCGTGTGCAGGGTTGCTCCACGGCTCATAGTGGCCGCGGCCGCCATATACGGTGTATTGATGGCTGTGATGGCCCCGAGGCAGGCGCCCTCGTCGAGTCTTGAGGCGTTGCTGCGCGGCAGTCTAGTTATCTTTGCTGTCATAGGTGCATCGTTTCTAACAGTCTCGACGGCTAGTCTCCTCCTACACGGCTTTGACGGCCATGTGCCAAGACCTAGGAGGCTTAACGGTGTACGCATCGTGTTCAGTGTTGTGAGCCGCGGCGATGACCCCAGGCTTCTGAGGCGCTGCCTTTCTAGCCTTAGGTATTGGGTTCGGAGGCTTGAGCCGGTCTATGGGTTTAGGGGCGTCATAGAGCTCGTATGCGACGTTGACCCTGGGGAGGATGTTAGGCGTCTTGCTGATAGGTTTGTTCTTGTTCCTGCTGGTTATAGGACTGCTCGTGGCTCCCTGTTTAAGGCTAGGGCTCTGCAGTATAGTGTTGAGGCCCGGGTGAGGGATGGACTGGTAGGGGATGATACATGGATATACCACATAGACGACGACACAATAATAGGAGA
>JAADEY010000017.1 GCA_013153145.1 Thermoproteota archaeon
ATTCAGCCTCTGCATAACGTTGTTGTTATAGCTGCAACGAATAGGCCCGACCTCCTAGACCCAGCACTACTAAGGCCAGGCAGATTCGACAGGCTGATCTACGTGCCGCCGCCGGACAAGAACGCCAGGCTCGACATACTGAGGATACACACCAGGAACATGCCTCTCGCAGACGATGTGGATCTCGAGAAGCTTGCGGAGATGACCGAGGGCTACACCGGCGCAGATCTCGAGGCGCTGTGCAGGGAGGCTGCAATGATAGCGCTGCGTGAGGCCCTCAAGCCGAGGCCAGTAGCTATGAGGCACTTCCTGAGGGCGCTCAAGCAGGTGCAGCCGAGCCTGACGAAGGAGGATATAGCGAGGTATGAGAGGCTGGCGAAGGAGCTGAAAAGAATGATAGTCTAGGCGCCCTCCTCTGAGAGGTTCCAGGGCTTCCCCTCCCTAGTTATCTTCTCTGGCAGTTTTTCGGCGTACTTCTTTAGGAACTTCAGGTCCTCGTTCTTCTTCCTCAGGTTGTCCGGCAGCATCCTTGGTATCTCGTCTATGATTGGGTACCAGCGGCCGCAGTTGGGGCAGTAGATCACGCCGGTCACGACCTCTATCTTGAGGCACTCGTCGCAGGGGGGTGTTACTCCCTCCTTCTGTAGCTCCTCGATCTTCTTGCCTATGGGTGTCTGCAGCTTGTAACAGTATATCTCACACAGTGGCGGCTTATACTTCTCCAAGAGCCTCTTTATCTGCTCCTCCCTCTCCGGGTACTCCTTCGTCTCGATGACGTAGAGCTCTAAGGGGAAGTGTTTGCACATTGGGCACGCAGCTATATCCATGAACCTGTGCTTCAAGCCTTGACCCCTAGTACCTCGGCTTTGACGAGCTCAATTAAACTGTTCGCCAGCTTCACGGCCTCCTCCCTGCTCCTCGCCTCAACCATTATCCGTAGCACTGGCTCAGTCCCGCTAGGCCTGACGAGGAACCACCAGCCCTCACCGAACACCTTCACGCCGTCGATCCTAACCTGCCTATACCCGGCATACTTCTCAGCCACAATCCTCACAGCCTCAACCGCCTTGCTGCGCGGCATCTCGATCTTCGTCTTGACTGCGTAGTAGCGTGGCAGCCTCGCGAACAGCTCGCTCGCCTTCGCCCCCTCCCTGGCCATCATCTCGAGGAAGAGTGCGAGCGTCATGCCGCCATCCCTTACGAGCTGGTGTGGGGGGTGTATGTAGCCGCCGTTCTCCTCGAAGCCCGCGACGCCCCCCTCCTCGACGAGCTTGTAGGAGATGTTTATTGCGCCGACGGGCGTCCACTCAACGGTGAGGCCGTGTTTTGAGAGGTACTCCTCGACGAGTATGCTCGAGGAGACAGCAGTGTAGACCCTGCGGGGAGCACCCGGATACTCCCCGGCAACATAGGCGGCGAGCAGCGAGCCCGTCCTATCACCCCACCAAACCTCGCCCTTCTCATCGACAAGGATAGCCCTGTCAGCGTCACCGTCATGCCCTACACCGAGGTCTGCGCCAACGCTCCTAACAATACACGAGGTGGTTGCAAGCGTCTCCGGGGTTGGCTCCGGCTGCCTGGCGGGGAAGTATGGATCAAGGTTACAGTTCACGCATAGACACTTGGCGCCAAGCCTGCGGAGTATACGCGGGGTTGTCAGGGCCCCGACACTGTTAGCGCAGTCCGCGACGACGCGGAACCCGCGCCGCCTTATAGCATCAACATCAACCATTGAGACGACCGCGTCGACGTAGTTATTTATCACCCTATCCTCCCTACCAGCATCCTCTGCGAGCGCCTTCCAGGATGCAACCCTATACCTCTCGGAGAAGTATATCTCCTCTATCGCCCTCTCATCCCTCCTCCTAATCTCGACGCCGAGCGGCCCTATCACCTTGATGCCATTGTATGGCGGCGGGTTGTGGCTCGCAGTAACTATTATGCCTGCATCATACCCCAGGGTCTTCACGCCATACTGTATCGCGGGGGTCGGGGCATAGCCCGCGTAGTAGGGCTTGCCGCCGGCAGCCATCACTCCAGCCATCACAGCCTTAGCTATCATGTCGCCGCCGCATCGTACATCCCTCCCGACAAGTATCCTGCATCCATCCCCGAAGAAGGTGGCGACAGCCATTCCCAGCCTGAGCGCCATGAGTGGTGTAAGCTGCTCGTTAACGATCCCCCTCACTCCATCCGTGCCGAAGAGACGGCCCAGCAGGGGTCACCATGGTATCGGCTCAGCCCCGGAGATATTAACTAATATAACCATCCATGTTGGAAAACCTACTCTCGTCCACCCAGGTGGAGGTCTTGATGTGGAAGGAGGTGTTCAAGGGGGATCCCTCCGGCGTCCTCGTAGTGGCGATAGGTGGGGGAGGGGACATAGTATCAGCTGCAGTCCTAGCCTCCTCCCTGGAGAGGGAGGGCATACCAACGGTCATAGCGGCCCTCCCCTGGGAGAGGTTCGTCCTAGACCCCGAGCCGGGCCCAGTTCCCCTAGACACCGTGACCCCCGCTGAGAGGGTGACACCTCACACCCTCCTAGCATATCCAGGCTGCAGCTTCGCCCACGGCGGCAGGGTCATCCCTACGCAGGCGTGCCGCGTAGGAGAGGTCATACAGCGCCCCATATACCTCCTAGACCTCTGGGGCGGCGAGGTAGCTGTAAGGAACGGGATAAACGAGATCCTAGAACTCCACGACATAGACGTCGTCATAGGCGTCGACGTCGGGGGAGACGTCCTCGCATGCGGGATCGAAGACACGCTCTGGAGCCCGCTGGCAGACCAGATAGGCCTCTCGGCAATAGCTAACTCCAATGCAAGGGAGGCACTACTCGCAGTCCACAGCCTAGGGGCGGACGGCGAGCTGCCGATGGAGACGATGCTCGCGAGGATAGCGAAGACGCTGAAGCTCGGAGGATATAGGTGGATAAGGGGGCTCACAGCCCCAGACATAGAGCTCCTCAAAGCAATCACGGCCAAGGCGCTGACCGAGGCCAGCAGGGTCTCGCTCGAGGCCCTCAAGGGAGTATACGCAGACATAGTCATAAGGGATGGCACGAGGAGGGTGCACGTCTCCCCATACAGCCTCGCAACATTCATACTCGACGCACGCCTACTCTACAAGATATCCCCGATGGCAAGGATAGTCCACGGCACCACGAGCATAAGAGAGGCCCGCATAAAGCTAAACCAGGCATGCGTCTACACGGAGCTAGACCTCGAAGAAGACCTCAAGACATACGAGGGCAAAGGCCTAACAGAGGCACAGATGATAGAGGAGGCTAGGAGGAACGGCCGCGAAGAAATAATGAAGACATGCAACCCCTTCATACTCAGAGAATGCTTTAACACCTAGCAGCCTACACCCACCCACCAGGGGGTGGTGGCCCGGCGGACGAGATGAACCCCGACACGCGCCGGGGCGATATGGCGCCGGGTCCGACCTCGGGCACACAACCCACCACCTGGGAAGACCCATGAAGAAGCTCTGCAGGATAGTGGTTCTCGACCTCCTCATCGACGAGGAGAAGTGCAGTAGGTGCAGGGACTGCATAGCATACTGCCCCATGGACGTGCTCGCCGACCGTGGAGACGGAGTACCGGTTGTAGCTGCCAAGGAGAGGTGTATAGCATGCATAGGCTGCATGGCCCTATGCCCCTCCTCAGCAATAACCGTTGTAACCGACTGGGCCTGTGGCCCCGAGGCACCGGAGGGCGGGTAGGGGCTTGAGGCTGCTCTTCGTCGACGTGGCTGTACTATCCCCGAGGGAGAGGTTCGCCAGGGGCTACGTCTCGGTGAGGGACGGCAGGATAGAAGACCTCGGGGAGGGCGAGCCACCAGCCGAGCTGAGGGTCGCGGAGCTCGTCGGGGGAGGTCATGGAAGACTCGTAGTGCCGGGCTTCATAGCATTGGCGGCCCCCGTGCTCTACCCCTTCAGGGGCCTCGGCGTTGGGCTCCGGGTGGAGGATCTGCTAGACTACAGGGAGGCCTACTACGCGGCACTGATGGGCCTCTACGAGCTAAGCGTCTCGGGATACCCGGTCGTACTCGCTGTAACCACTAAGGTCTCAGCGGTCGCCGACGCTATGAGGGCGGCGGGCGTCACGGGCGCAGTACTAATACCCTTCGGCCCCTCATACCCAGCGCTGGAGAGCGATGAGCTGGAGAAGGCGAGGAGCCTAGCGGAGACGGGCAAGATAAGGGTATACGCAATGAAGTGTGGCGGCGAGACCCCTGAAGGACTGAAAGCTATAGACTGCATGGAGCCAGCCGGCTGGACGGGCTCACCATGGATAGAGCTATGCAGGCTGGACAACCCCGAGGAGAGGCTGCGGAAGTACTGGGGTATGCTGGGCTACGGGGAGCCCCTCGAGAAGGGGTCGGAGGCGCACCTAGTAGTACTAGACCTCACCGAGCCCCCCGCCTGGACTCCTAGCATGGAGCCCGGCTGGGAGTGGCTCCGTGGCTCGACGCCGCGCGTCGAGATGGTGGTGGCCGGGGGACAGCCGATAGTTGATGGTGGGCAGCACCTCTACATAGGGTTAAGCGACTGCGAGAAGGCTAGAGAAGTCCTCGCAGAGGCCCTTGATAGGGTCAAAAACCATCTCGGGTGACGGCGACCCAACTATTCCAACGACCTGTCGGCGCTGCCCATCTCTATCCTCTTTGGCTCCAGCGCATCTACTATATGGCGGAAGGCGGCCTCCGGGTCGGTGTGCCTCCCACAGCTGTAGACGTCCACGGTCGCGAAGGCGTACTCTGGCCAAGTGTGTATGGTTATGTGGCTCTCGAGTATTATCGCGACGACGCTTACCCCCTCCCCTATCTTCCACGACTTGATGTCCAGGAGGGTCATGTTACCCTTCTCGGCGGCCTCGATCACTATCTTCCTCAGCGCCTCCTCGTCGCGGAGCAGCTCGACACGGCAATCGTAGAGGTTGCCGTAGACATGCTTGCCGTATACCCTGGGCTCGCCGGGCGCCGGCTCCGGCCTAGGCCTTATCATACTCCGCAGGCCAGCATACATGGCATATCCCCCCACTACCCCCCTCCCCACAAACTATTTTAAAGAGTTACCCCCCTGCCATGCTCCTATGCCTATATACGCTTCCCAGGCACAAGCCGTATTAGCTCGGTAGCCCCGCCCCTACCGAGGAAAAGGTATGGTCTCTAGGCCAGCGAAGCCCTGGTGGGGGTAAGCTCCATGCCCATAATCCAGCCCTTCACGCACTCCAGCAGGCAGGACGTCGCGCCACAAGTCCTGCTGACATGGGTAGACGAGGTGTTCGATGCAGCGGCATCCTACATAAACCCCCTAAACAGCGTTGAGGGCAGGGCAGGCTTCAAGCTGGTGACCGGCACCTATAGGGGCACGCCCGTCACCATAGTCCGCACACCCCTAGGCGCCCACGGCACACTCATAGCCCTCGAGGAGCTCTCAAGGCTCGGCGCTAACGTCTACATAAAGGTCGGCCTGGGCTGCGCGGTCTCCCCAAGGCTCAGCGTAGGCGACATAGTAGTCGTCTCGTCGGCGATAAAGGGTGATGGTGTCTCTAGGGCGGCTGCACCCCTGGAGGTCCCGGCGATACCCGACCATAACCTGACAAGCCTCATCCTGGAGGTGCTTGAGAGCAACAACATGAAGTACAACCGGGGTATGACTTGGTCCACAGACCTCTACTACAGCAACGGCCTCTCATCAATAGACCAGTCAGTCTACAAGCAGCTCGCAAAGTACGCACTGATAATGGATCCCGACACAGCCGCCCTCTTCACCATAGGGCTCCTCAAGAAGCTGCACACGGCCGCGATACTAGTCGTTGAGGCGAGCCAGCCGAAGGGAGTGGTTAGGGGGGAGTTGTTGAGCGAGGAGGCGGAGCGCAGGGATCTAAGGAAGAGGCTGGTCAACGGCCTCCAGGAGGCGGCACGCATAGCGATAGAAGCCCTAACACTGCACCACGAGCACGCGGTTAGGAAGACCTCCAGGAGGACGTAGCATCTTGGATGAAGACCCCCTCGTACTCATAGACAAGGCCATGGGCATACTAGAGGAGCTCGAGAAGAGCATAGGCAGGGTTAGCTCATCGGCGGAGAAGGGTGAGGTTAGGAGGGGGCAGGTGTTCCGCCTATACAACCTTGTAGTGAACCTCGAGGAGACGCTCCGGGAGCTGCGCAGACTGGTCTACGAGAAGTGCCGATAACCCTCCCAGGCCCCTACGGCTACACAGCGCAGGTATGGGACTAATGCTCGCCCTGAAGCTAAGGCTAGCCGGTATAGTGCAGGGAGTAGGGTTCCGGCCATTCATACACCGATGCGCCGTACGCGCCGGAGTCTCCGGCTACGTCGTGAACCTCGGGGGGAGCGAGGTCGAGGTATACGTCGAGGGGCCGGAGGAGAGGCTCGCAGAGTTCTTCAAGCTGATGGCGGAGGAGATGCCCCCACCAGCATTGATAGAGGAGGCGGAGATAGAGGTCACTAGGCCGAGGCGGGTCACCGGGTTCCGCATACTCCCAAGCAGGAGGGAGCTCTCCAAGAGGAGCATGATACCGCCGGATCTCGCGATGTGCAGTGACTGTCTAAGAGAGATACTAGACCCGGGGGATAGAAGGTACCGCTACGCGTTCAACAGCTGTGCGTACTGCGGCCCACGCTTCGCGATAATGTACACCGTGCCGTATGATAGGGAGAACACATCGATGAAGTACTTCCCCCTATGCAGCGACTGCCTCGCAGAGTACCGAGACCTCTGGAACAGGAGGAGGTACCATGCACAGGGCATCTCCTGCCCAAGGTGCGGCCCCAGCCTCTGGCTCACCGACAACCGGGGCAGGAGGATAGACGTTGAAGACCCCATCAGGGAGGCGGCGAGGCTCATCGATGAAGGCTTCATAGTGGCTGTGAGGGGGCTCGGCGGCTTCCACCTGGCAGCCCTAGCTTCAAGCGACGACGTGGTCGCTGAGCTGAGGAGGAGGAAGAGGAGGCCGAGGAAGCCCTTCGCGCTAATGGCACTCGACATGGAGACAGCTAGGAGCCTAGTCTACGTGAGCAGTGAGGCGGAGAGGCTCCTCAAGTCGCCACGGAGACCGATACTCCTACTCCCACGGAGGCCGGGCGCGAGGGTCTCTGAGCTGGTGGCGCCGGGCCTCGACATGCTCGGCGTGATGCTGCCCTACACGGGCATACACTACCTACTCCTAATGGAGACCAGGGACAAGTACCTGATAATGACGAGCGGGAATATACATGGGAAGCCCATGTGCACCTCGAACCAGGAGGCTATAGAGAAGCTCGGAGGAATAGCAGACTACTTCCTGCTCCACAACAGGGAGATTGTGAACAGGGTTGATGACAGTGTTGTACGCTTCACGGACGGTGACCCAGTAATGCTGAGGAGAGGGAGGGGCTACGCTCCAGCCTGGATAAGGGTCAGGGTTAGGTTCCCGGCGCACCTTGTAGCGTTCGGAGCGGAGCTCCAGAACGCTGGAGCGGTGGCCTTCGAGGACAAGGTCGTACTCACACAATACATAGGGGACACCGATGACTACGATACACTCATGGAGCTAGACAAGTACATCAAATGGTTCGTCAACGTCTACGGCTTGAAGCCAGGCATACTAGCGGCGGACCTCCACCCAGGCTATGCGAGTAGGAGGCTTGCAGAGCAGTGGGCCTCCGAGACCGGGGCCGAGCTAACCCTCATACAGCACCACCACGCGCACGCGGCGAGCGTCATGGCCGACCACGGCGTCGAGCCCGGGGCGAGGGCTGTGGTGATAACGATAGACGGTGTAGGCTACGGCGAGGACGGCGCTATATGGGGTGGAGAGGTGCTCCTAGCCTCCTACAGCGAGTATGAGAGGGTCGGGCACCTCGCATACCAGCCGATGCCAGGAGGCGACCTAGCAACGCTAAGGCCGGTGAGGATGCTCATCGGGATACTATCAAGAATTATGAGCCTCGAGGAGACACTCAGCCTCCTGGAGGAGAGGAGGCTGCTCCACGGCCTCCCCGGGGGAGCCGAGGAGGCGAGAACAGCATACCTGCTGGCGGCCACGCGTAGGTCGCCGCAGACCTCGAGCACCGGCAGAGTACTCGACGCGGCGGCAGCCCTTCTCAACATATGCCTGCACCGCACATACGAGGGCGAGCCCGCCATGACCCTCGAGGCCCATGGTCACGGAGGCAGGCTCGTAGACGCCATTGAGGCGCCGGTCAGGCTGAGGGATGGAGTGTATATAGTCGATACAGTGAGGCTCTTCGAGACACTCATAGAGAACCTTGACAAGGATACCAGGAACCTAGCCTATACAGTCATGTACAGGATAGGTGAGGCACTAGGACTGATAGCAGCCCGTACACTCGACAAAGCCGACACGGACACGGTATACGCGTCCGGCGGCGCAGCCGTAAACGACGTTATAATCCACGCGGCGCGCAGGGTGCTGGCCGAGGAGGGGGTCAAGCTATTACTGCCAAGAAGGGTTCCAGCCGGCGACGGGGGTATAGCGCTGGGGCAGGCTGTGGTCGCGGCGTCGAGGTGGAGTAGTTGAACGGCCTCGCGGCACTATCTTCATGGATACTCGGTCTACTGATGGCATTCATACTCCCCGGCCTCGTACTCTGGGTCAACGGCCTGACGTACACCCTCTCGATGAACCTTAGGGAGTGCCGGCTGGGAAGAACCCGTAGGGCGAGCTACGACGTAATAGTAGCAGCTAAGGAGGAGCCTGTGGAGCTCGTGAGGAGGCTTGCCTGGGCCGTCTCCGGGCTAAACCCTCCACCCAGGAGGCTGATAATAGCCTGGGACGGGGAGGGCCTCGATGAGGCTAGGAGGGCAGCCGAGGAGGCTGCCCGTGGAGTCGAGGTAATCGTGTTCCGGGCCGGGTGTAGGAGCAAGGCCTGCGCGGTTAACAAGGCCCTCAGCCACGTCTCCTCGGAGTACGTCGTGATACTCGATATCGGAGATGAGCCGGGCTCCCGCGACTACGGGGCTAGGGCGACAGCGTGCCGCGTGGTTGTGCCTAGATGGGAGCCCCAGAGACCATTGAACATGTTCGAGGAGGCTGTGGCGCTGCTCGTCTCCTACGGCTCAAGAATACTCTATACGGGTAGGTGTAGGCTGGGCCTACCAGTCTACTTCCTGGGCTCCGGGTCATCAGCCTCAACCAGGACCCTCCGGGCCATGGGCGGGCTCCCCGACGAAGTACTGGAGGACGTGGGCTTCGGGCTAGAGCTCCTAGCGGCAGGCATCAAGCCCTGCTATGGAGAGGAGCACGTACTCTACGTCGGCCTCCCACCCAGCTATGCCGGGTTCCGGAAGCAGCAGGCAAGGTGGGCTATGGGGGCGGCTAAGCTGCTTAGAAGGCTCGGCTCACTAGGCCTGGAGGGGAGGGCCAGGCTCGACGCAGCCCTATACCTATCACAATACCTGCTATCCTCCCTACAGCTCCCAGGACTCATCCTCCTCGCGCTCCAACCCCCACCCCTACACCCCCTCCTAGCATGCCTAGGCTTCTGGGCGGCTGGAATGGCGCTGGCGGGCACCGGGCTCTACGTGCATGCGTCCAAGGAGATGGGGCTTGGTGCCAGGAAGGCCTTCTTCGCCTCAGCCAGGGCCTCGGCCGTAAGCATGGCCCTCACCCCAGTCCTACTAGCCTACAGTATCAGGGGGCTTCTCGGCATAAGGGTCGGCTTCATAAAGACGCCTAAGAAGAGGGGCTCGAGACTGATACCGGTCTCCGAGGCAGTGGCGCTTGCAGCATGCCTCGCGGCGCTCGCCTTCGGGCCCCCGAGCCCCGTCAAGCTACTAGTATTAATGTACCCGGTCTCCGTAGCCTACGTGGCGGTGAGGCTGCGGAAGTGGCTCAGCTGAGAGAGTGGTTGGCCGTGGCGGAGCCGGTGTGGTCGAGGGCTGCTAGGCTCCTATCATCACTCTCCGTCGTCGGGTTCGCCTCCTTCACCCTCTCCGTGGTGTTCTCGGCGTGGCCGCAGGCGCTTGCATCATACATGTTCATGGCGTCGACGGCTGCAGCCGCGGCTGCCCTCATACTGCTGGAGGCTAGGCGTGTCGCCGTCGGCGTGGTTAGGAGGTTCGGCCTGGACGTCTCCTCCCCATGCCTCCCCGACCCATCGCTCGCAGTCCTCGCCGCGCTGGCCCCTCCCGCCGCAGCGATACTCGCGTATGTCGCGGCCTCGAGCCTCTCATGCATACTCGGCATGCTGGACGAGAAGAGGTTCTATCTCCCACGGAGACCTAGGCTTGGAAGCCTCCTCCCCTACTCCCTCCTCATGATAGGCATGCCGGCCCTCTACAGCCTAGTCGCCGCCTACATAGAGTCGGCGTCCTACTTGGCCTCGAGCCACGCATCCTCGATCAGGTAGACTGTATGGTAGGGTGCAAGCCTAACCCTCCTACCCTTCACGCGCAGCCTCGACCGGAAGAGGGGGGCGTCAAGGACGAGTGTCTCGGCCTCCCCGCCCTCGAAGGCCGGGTTGAAGCCGTAGAGCCTACTCAGCCTGATAACCTCCTCCACGAGCTCCTCGTCGAGCACACTCCCGGCCAGCCATGCAGGCAGTCCATACGCCTGCACGCTGACCACCAGGATCCTGAATCCGTCCCTGACCAGCCACCTCATGTACTCCTCCTGGTTCTTCCTCCAGAGCGGAGAGTATATCCTCATGCCGGCCTCCAGGCACGCCATGGAGAAGCGTAGCCGCTGGTAGTCGCTCAGCAGCGCGCCCGTCACGAGCCCACTGCACCTAAACCTTTCCCTGGCCTCCCTCAGCGCCTCTACTATCTCGCCGTACTCGTCGCCGCCCCCCACCTCGCGGTAGAGGAGTGGTATGCCGAGGGCCTCTGAGTGCAGCTTCACAAGCTCTGCGGCCGGGTAGTGGAGGAGCATGCTGTCCCAGCTCCTCGGCTTCAGCGTCACGAGCCCGGCGACCTCGAAGCCGTGGAGCACCGCCCAGTGGAGGGCGTAGCAGCTATCCTTACCCCCACTGTAGAGGGCGCAGATCCTCACAGCAAACCACCATGTTTAAATACTATCAGTGGGAGCCCTGTGGAATCCTGGTGCAGACGCATGCGCCAATGGCGTTAAGCCTCCGGGCCCCCCAGACGCCAGACATGGTGCCGAAGTACTTCTATAACATAGTGCCCGACCTCCCCGAGCCCCTTCCCCCGCTGAGGAAGCCTAACGGGGAGCCGGTCAAGCCGGAGGAGATGGAGGTTCTCTTCGCGAAGGAGCTCGTGCGGCAGGAGTTCTCCAAGGAGAGGTTCATACCGATACCCGAGGAGCTGCGCGAGACATACCTAGAGCTTGGGAGGCCAACACCGCTCCTGCGTGCAAGGAGGCTGGAGGAGAGGCTCGGCACGCCAGCAAGGATATACTACAAGTATGAGGGCGTCACCCCCACCGGCAGCCACAAGGTCAACACCGCCACGGCCCAGGCATACTACAATATGAAGGAGGGCGTGGAGAGGCTGACCACGGAGACCGGTGCAGGGCAGTGGGGCTCCGCCCTGGCGCTCGCAGGCGCCCTATTCGGCCTCAAGGTAAGGGTATACATGGTACGTATAAGCTACCTGCAGAAGCCCTACAGGAAGGTGCTCATGCAGCTCTACGGCGCGGAGGTCGTGCCGAGCCCGAGCCCCTACACGGAGGTCGGGAGGAAGTTCCTCGAGAAAGACCCCAACCACCCCGGCAGCCTCGGCATAGCTATAAGCGAGGCCATCGAGGACGCGGTAACCCACCCCAACACGAAGTACTCGCTGGGATCGGTGCTCAACCACGTCCTGCTACACCAGACGATCATAGGGCAGGAGGCGAAGAAGCAGATGGAGGAGCTAGGCGAGTACCCCGACTACGTCGTCGGCTGCGTCGGCGGCGGCAGCAACTACGCCGGCCTCGCATACCCGTTCGTGGCTGATAGGCTGGCCGGGAAGACTGAGACAAGGTTCATAGCCGTTGAGCCCAAGGCGGCCCCGAGCATGACGAGGGGAGTCTACACATATGACTTCGGCGACACAGCGGGCCTCACACCACTACTAAAGATGCACACCATAGGCCACCGCTACGTGCCGCCGCCGATACACGCGGGCGGCCTACGCTACCACGGCGTCGCGCCCACGCTCAGCGTGCTGGTGAAGCACGGGATAGTGGAGCCCAGGGCATACCACCAGACCGAGGTGTTCAAGGCGGCGCAGATATTCGCGCAGGCAGAGGGCATAGTCCCTGCACCGGAGACAGCACACGCAGTCAAGGCAGTGATAGACCTAGCGCTCGAGGCGAAGAGGAAGAACGAGGAGATAGTAATACTCTTCAACATGAGCGGCCACGGCCTACTAGACCTGAAAGGCTACCAGGACTTCCTGGAAGGCAAGCTGAAGGACTACGAGCCGGAGAAGATAGACCTATCATACCTGCCGAAGATAAAGGAGTAGCAGGCCTCCAGCACCCACCCCATCCCCCAGAGGGGGCCTCGGAGGAGAAGGAGGGGAGGTGAGCCGGCATCTGGGACGCGGTTTTCTCTACCGGCTCGCGCCAATCGAGGAGCTAATACCCCACGAGCAGGTCGACCCACACCACGTAAAGGAGCTCGCGGAGGACATTGCCTCGAGGGGCCTGGTTCTCCGCCCAATAAT
Organism: Thermoproteota archaeon; assembly: GCA_013153145.1. GTDB lineage: Archaea > Thermoproteota > Thermoprotei_A > Sulfolobales > Pyrodictiaceae > JAADEY01. Next base: position 12,651 of record JAADEY010000017.1, read on the forward strand.
AGTTGATGGGGAGTCGGGCCTCGTCATAGACGGGCATCATAGGCTTGAAGCGCTCCGCCTCCTCGGCGCGAGGAGGGCCCCCATCGTCGCGGCAGCCAGGCACGACATCCATGGGGTCACCACGTGGGCCTACCTCCTCAGCCCCAGGCTCTCGTTCCTCGCGCAGAGGATAGCGAGGATACTCGAGTCGTCAGCCGGCAGGGGCTCAGCAAGGCTCACGATCGAGCACCGAGGAGTCTTAGCGAGCGTCAAGGGCGACCCCGTATGCCTCCACGAGGCAGTATCAAGCCTAGTGACGCTCCTCGGATGGAGGGCGAGGAGGGTGCCGCTCCACGAAGCCGACGACAAGAGGTGGCTCGTCATCAAGCCGCCAATAATACCACACGACATGGTCGTAAAGCTGGCCTCAACCGGCTACCGGCTACCCCCCAAAACCACCTGCTACCTCACATGGCTGAAGGAGGTGGAGGCGCCAACCCCCCTACGCCTACTACTCTAGCCCAAACCCCTCCAAGAGGAGGGAGGGGCGCGGCTGCCGGGGGAGAGGGTTGGCGCTGCAGCTTTCACCCCCACCCAGGCCTAGACCCACCTTATTGTAGGGGTTGTTTGTGCCGCTCCTCGACGTGAGGGTCATAGATAATCCTGTCGCGCAGGATAGGCTCCGCGTCCTTAGGAGTAGGGGTACGCCGCGCTGGGTCTTTAGGGAGGTTATGGAGGAGTGTGGCTGCATACTAGCCTATGAGGCCTCTAGGCAGCTGCCGTCGAGGCCCGTCACTGTGGAGACTCCGCTGGCTGAGGCGCAGGCGTTGGAGCTGCTGGATGAGAGGGTTGTGGTCGTCGCTGTGCTGAGGGCTGGTCTCCCGCTCGCGCATGGCATGCTTAGGGTCTGGCGTAGGGCGAGGATGGGCTTCGTTGCGGCCAAGAGGATAGAGGAGTGGGGTGGTGACGTCTTCCCGGTGGACACCCCCTACATCAACATCCCCAGTCTCTCCGCAAGCGACATGGTTGTAGTCGCTGACCCTATGCTCGCGACTGCCTCGACGATGCTGAAGGTCATCGGCATACTGGAGGAGAAGGGGGCAAGGAACATAATAATAGGCTCAGTCATATCCTCAAAGAAGGGTGTTGAGAGGCTCAGGATGAGGCTCCGCTCCTCACCGGCCAGGGTGATGCTGTACACGTTCTCGGTCGACCCACTACTGGACTCAAGGGGCTTCATCATCCCCGGCCTAGGCGATGCAGGCGATAGGTCGTTCACCCTTTAAACACTATGTCATCCACGTGCTCAACAATCCTAGCCATATACACCTTTGACGCCAGGTAGGTGAACACCCTCCTACTCTCATCACCCATGAACACGATGGCGTCCAGCGGCGCGACAACCCTATACCCCCTCATGAACGCCCCGGCGATGCTCGCCAAGACACATATATGCCCCACCGTGCCGGTCACCACAATGTACTCGATGCCCCTACTCCTCAATACATCGTCGAGCATCGTCGAGTAGAACGCGTCAAACCTCGGCTTCTCAACAACAACATCACCCTGCCTCGGGGCCAGCTCGTCAACTATCCTCCACCCCCAGCTGCCCTTCACACAGTGCTCGCCGAAGTACGCGAACTCCGGGTCGCCAGGGTAATGGGTATCCATGGTATAGGCTACGAGAACCCCGGCCCTCCGAGCCCTCTCAACAAGCCTAGATATAGCCCCGACGACGCCCTCCGAGCCACTCACATAAAGCTTGCCGGAGGGCTTAACGAAGTCATTCTGCATGTCAACTATGAGCAGAGCAGTCCTCCCCGCAGGCAGCTCGACCACGGCCAAAACACCCACCCCACACGGCTGCCCGTGTCTCCCTAACCTTTTCCCTCCTCCTCCGAGGGTCTATTCGGGTACCTTGACGACTACTTTAAGCTCCTCCCTCTTCAACGCCCTTTTGAACACCTCCTCGCCGTCAAGTAGCTTCATCCTAGCGGTGACCAGCGGCTTGACGGCACCCCTGCGCAGCATCCTGATAGCGGCCTCGAAGTCGTCGCCAGTACCGCACCTGGTGCCGTAGATCCTCGCCTCCTTCACCACCAGGAGCGTCGAGTTGAATGACGCCTCGCCGCCAGGGGTGGACTTCAAGTGGATGACTCCACGCGGCCTTACAAGCTCAACCGCCTCCCGGAGGCCTCTCGTCGACCCACTTGCCTCAAACACCATCGGGAACCCGCCGTGAAGCCTCTCGGCACGCCTTAGGGCCTCATCGAACCCCATAACCTCCACGCCGAGGCGGAGGAAGTAGCCGGCCTTGGGGCTATCACTCCTCGCGACGACTACGGGGCTAGCCCCAAGGAGCCTCAGGACCTGCACAGCCAGGTAGGCCAGGCTACCGGTGCCGATGACCGCGACCTCCTCTCCAACCGGCGGGGGGTACTGCCTAAACGCGTTAACCACCGCGGCCAGTGGCTCAACGTGCACGGCCTCCTCCGGGCTGAGCCCCTCAACAACATGCAGGGAGTCCGCCGGGGCGACAAAGTACTCTGCCATGCCGCCGTCAAAGTCTATCCCAAGAGTCCTCCTACGAGGACAATGAGTATACAGCCCCCTCCTACAATACCAGCACCGCCAACAGGGGAAGTTTATCTCCGGCACCACGAGCCTACCTAGCAGATGCTCCCAGCCATGAGGAGCCTCGACAACCTCGCCGACAACCTCATGGCCGGGTATAAGCGGCCTCTTAAACAGGGGGTACGTGCCACGATAGAACGCCTTATCAGTACCACAGACACCGACCATGAGGCTCCTCACTAGAACCCATCCATCCGGGACACGAGGCTCCTCAACCTCCTCAAGCCTCGCATCACCAGGCCCATAGAGGCGGAGCGCAAGCATAGCCAAGACCAGAAACCCTTCTACACCAAGACGCCGAGGCGAGGAGAGAAGAAGATTGTGGTGGGCCCGCGGGGATTCGAACCCCGGACCTCCGGGTCTCTCCCGACCCAGTCTTCACGCATCATTCAGCAGACCCGGAGCCCATGCGCCGTGGACTCGGCGTGGGTCTGGAGCCCGGCGCTCTGCCTGGCTGAGCTACGGGCCCACACAGCGTCTCAGGGCCCACCACACTGCTCATCCCCACCCCGTTGGGCGGGTCGGCCGGGGTTCGCCAGGGAGACCCTTACACGGGCCCGGGTGTTTATACCTTACCCCTGCCAGCACGGCTGGCCCCACTGGCACCAGGCGCAGCAGCCCCCTCCCCAACAGCCATGACGGTAGTGGCCGTGCTGATGGTAGGGGTGGTAGCCGCCGCCCTGCCATCCCCATCCAGGCTGCTGGTGCGCCCAGCCATAATGGCTGCCGGCGTGGAGATGCAGGAGCGTCGACGCACTCGCAGCCGCAACTATGAAGCCTATCGTGCCGAGCCCTATCACGAGGGCTATGAGTAGCTCACGTGGCTCAACACTAACCACCAGGCCTCACCCCAGGGACGAGGGGCAGGGGGTTTCTCCTCCTAATCTCGGGGACTCACAACTTGTGAGTATGGAGTGTGCGTCGGCCCCTTAACGGCGCCAGACGCGTCTACGATACATGGTGTGTATACATGGAGAGACGTGTAGCAGCCCTAATCGCCCTAGGCCTGCTGGCGGTACTACTGGTAGTGCCGGTGTATACTGCAGCTGCTAGGCATGGGCGTGGCGGCGGCCACCCGCCCTCGGCGAGCCCCGTAAGCCTAAACGGCGTCGTGCTCGACGTAGTCGACTATAAGACGTTCAGGCTCAGCGTAGACAATAAGACCTATGTGGTCGTGCTGCCCGAGTACATGACAGCCCCCAACGGCACCAAGGTACCCGCATCAACCATAACACAGCAGCTCACAAGCGGCGCCGTGGTGGCCGTCGAGGGCTATGCCCACGACAGGCCCTGCTACGGCGACGTGCTGGTGAAGGCATACAGCATAACGGTCAACGGGGCAACCTATACGTGGAGCATGCCGCAGGCCTAAGGAGGGATTATCTTTCCACGGCCACTCCGGGCTCCAAGTGTTTTTCACTCGGTCACCGAACTGTTTCTGAATCAACACCTCCTCTGCAGGGGCTCTGCCCCTGGTAAAATATTTGGGTTTGATATGCGGGATACCGGGGGTGTATGTGTGGCCAGGGTAGCGCTCAACGAGATAGACTACGCTGTTATAGGGGTTCTATACCTCCACGGGCCATGCACGGTCTCGGACATACAGAAGTATATTGATGGCAGGTACATCACAATCTATAAGGCGATTAAGCGCCTCGAGAAGGAGGGCATAGTGGTGCATGCAGGCAAGGCTGCTAGGAAGGGTCGTGGCCGGCCAGCGATGCTATACACTCTCGCCCCGCGCCGGACGGTGCAGGCATCCCAAGCATCATGAGCAGGGCTGCGACCCCCTGGCTGCTCGGCCCGCAGGAGACTAGGTCGGCGATGTGCTTCAAGCCTGGGTCAGCATTGGATACGGCTGCCAGGTGTACGCCTGCCTCACTCATCTCGGCGTCGAGCACCGAGTCGCCTACGGCGAGCGTGCATCCAGGCCTGCACCCCCTAAGCCTCATGGCGGTTTGGAGCCCCCTAGCCTTGCTCGCCTCCGGCGGCTTCGTGTGGAGGGCGTAGCCGCTGAAGCCGAGCCTAACCCACGAATAGCCGTTGGCGTCGAGCAGCCTCCTAGCCTCGGCGATGACCTCGCGGGGGCTCACGCCACGCCTAACAGTGAAGGCGTAGTCATAGACCCTGAACCTGTTCTGCCAGCTTGGCTCCAGGAGCCCCTTAAGCTTCTCCGAGAGGAGCTTTGCAGCACCCCGCGTACTCCTCCTACAGACATGTATTATCCTCCCGGCATGGTACACGAGGCAGCCGTTCTCAGCGACAACCGGGTGGCGGATGTCGAGGTACCTCGCAAGCCCCGCAGCGACCGGGAGAGAGTTCCCCGTCACCAGTATGACAGGCACCTCCCCCGCCACGAGCCTAAGCGCCTCCACGAGGCCGAGATCAAGTCTAAAGCCGGTTCTAGAGATGGTCAGGGTGCCGTCCACGTCCAGGGCTAGGCAGCAAACCCTACCAGCAGCAGCCACCATCCACCACCACGACGCCCTGCCAGGTTGGGCCGGTGCAGGCTAAAGCGGTGCCCTCGGGAAGAGGGAGCCTAGCCGCTGCAGAGGGAGCCGCCTCCACAGCACCTCTCGATGCACTTCATGGCGGCGGCTAACGCGTCGCTGGTGGTGGCTGCCAGGTATAGGTGTGTCTCCGACCTCGGGTCGTCGGTTGCCCCGAAGCCGGGGATGGGGGTTAGTCCTTCAGCCTCGAGGCAGCCTGCCAGACACGCCTCGGCCTTCACCCCCCAGCACCTAGTGGTGTAGACTGCTGCAACCACGCTGCAGGCATCGCTGCCCGTGAGCCAGTCTATGTGCCAGTGCCTCCTCCTCGGGCCGTGGACGTGGCGTGTCAGCCTGGCCCTCAGGCCCCCGGGCCCCCCGGCTGAGCCGACGTAGAGGTATACCCCTGGACAGAGGCTCCTCACCCCACCCCTAACCCTAGCCTCGACGGGCCTCGAGGCACGTATGACTAGGATGTACGCGCCCCTGCTCCGAGGCGCCTCCGTGCAGCGTGTATCCAAGCCGGCTCCCTCGCCGCGAACCAGTGAATCCATCTCTCAAGCCCAGGGTATACCCTTACAGCCTTCTCACCCCGGATGACACGCACCCTCCAGCCCCTCCTCCTCGCCGAGCCCGGTACCCATGACTCGTCGGCCTCAAGGAGGCCAACGGGGTCCCGGCTCCGTGGGGGGCGTAGGACGTGTAGCCTGCCGTCAGCCCCTATCCACGGCCCCCGGGGGCCGGCCGAGGAGACGTACTTGGAGAGGAAGCGTGCGGCATGCCTGCTCCATGCTGGCGGGCCGTGGTGGGGCAGGAGTGGGGGCAGCCTATCCTCTAGGAGGGCTATGAGTCCTACGCCTACACCCCTCCAATGCCTGGCTGTGGTGTCTAGCACGGTGAAGCCCGAGGAGGAGAGCTTGGCCCCAGCCTGCCTGGCGGCCCTAGCTGCAACCCCTGCGAGCACCTCGGGGGGCTCCGGCTCCGGGGGCTCCACGACCACGGCCACGACCCTGCATGCTGGCTCCGGGGGCTCTAGGTGCTCCTCCAGCCTAGGGTCAAGCAGCTCTGGGATGGGGTTCTCGAGGTAGAGCCTTGCGGCGGTTATGAACGCGGCCAGGCTCCTCGCCGAGACTGCCGCCGCGGCGTTCCTCTCGGGGTCGACGGGGTCTGGGACGTACATGACTGAGTCGGGGTACCTCCTCCTAAGCCTCCGGGCCTCCTCGATGCTCGTGCCCGGGGGCGCAACGTAGACCGGCGGCCTCCATTCCTCAGCGGCCACGCGGAGGACTCCCCTGAAGCTCCCGTAGGAGGCTATGAGGAGCTCAACCAGGTAGCCGCTGAAACCCGAGACCTCGAGCTCAGCCCCATAGACACCAACAGCCTTCATGAAGGCCTTCAGCAGCCTAACCTCATCCCTCTGCCACCCCTCCCTCAGCACCCTCCTAACATACTCCGTGTGCAGGGGTGTGCGGTCGACGGGCGTGAGGGGCCTCTCCCCACGGCATATAATGCAGCCAGGCACCACGTCGGCCCAGAGCCCGCCCCTGCCCACGCGGAGGTATGGGTGGCTCGCATACCTCCTCTCAACCATGTAGCCGTGCCTAGCGGCCCACCCCTCCAGGTACTCTATGAGCCTCTCAGACGCCATGGCTAGGCAATACTCCCTCGGGAAGAGCGCGAAGACGTCAACATCAACGTCCCCGCTCAGCCACGTATCCTTGGCAACACTCCCCTCAACCCTAACACTGCAGCCAGCCCAGCCCAGAGCCCCCCTAACCATCGAGGCGACGGACTCCGCGAAGCCGAGCACACGCCTATACTCATCCGGGCCGGGTCTAAGCCTCCTCAGAGCCTCCTCCTCAACCCCTCCCCTCAACCGTCCCTCCATTCCTCCAGCAGCCTCTCTAGGTGCTCGCGGCCACGAGCGCCAGTGAATAATAGAGTGCCGTCCCTCTTAGGGAGCCCCAGCCTGAGAGTCCTCGGCCTAACCGGTATGTATCCATCACTCCTCGTGTAGAGGGTGTAGGGCTTACGGAGACGCATAAGCCTCCTGAAGCCCTCAACAACAGCGTCAACCATCTCCTCGAACCCCCTGCACCCCCTCCACAGCTCCCTTAGGTCGACGTACTCGCCGCTCCAGTTGAGGCAGGGCACCAGCTTAGCATCCCACGTCACCCTAGCCCTGCTACACCTAGCGCAGAACGCGGCGTTCTTCACCGGCAGCACTACCTCCACCTCGAAGCCATCGTCAAGGACAAGTATCGGCCTCGTGTGGAGCCCGAGCCTATACCTCACACGCCTAACCCTATCCCTCAAGACACTGTAGACGTAGGTGCCTGGGAGATGATACTCTGTGAAGCCGGAGGCAGCCCTACCCACCGGGTAGAGCTCAATGACCTGCAGCCGGTAGCAATACCTCTCCGCAAACTCCAGGACCGGGATTAGCTGCCCCTCATTCACACCCCTAAGGAGAACAAAGTTAGCCTTGACGCGCAGTCCGTGCTCCCAAGCCCTCCTCACACCCTCAACAACCCGATCCAGCATATCGACCCCGGTTATCCGCCTATACAGGCCAGGCTCGAGGGCATGGAGACTAACATTGACGTGGTCGACGCCGGCCTCAGCAAGCCTCCCAGCAAGGCCGGCGAGGAGGCTGCCGTTCGTCGTTATCGATACACGGGGCCTACCACCATACTCCATCACCGCTTTGACGATATCCACTATGTCCCTCCTAAGCAGGGGCTCTCCCCCAGTGAGCTTGTAGTCGTAGACACCGACCCTCCTACCAGCGGCAGCTATGGCTGAGACCTCCTCCACAGAGACCTCCTCAGCACCACCCCTAGCATCATAGCCCTCACTATGACAGAAGAAGCACCGATAGTTACACCTCCAGGTAACCATCACCCGGAGGTGCGTCAGAGGCCTACCATACGCGTCGAATAGGGGAAACAAGGCAAGCCTCCCTTCACGGCTCAGGGCTGCCAGCCCCTCCTCCACACCCTTACCGGTTCTACCCGGAGCTTAGGCGGAGACGGTTAAACTCGTAGTAGTAGTTGTCGAACTGTATCATGAATATGAGGGTGTAGTTGCCGGGCCTCGTGGCGTTGATTACCAGCAGCTGTGATATCGTGCTGTAGACGGTCACCTTGTACACCTTGGGGTAGACGTTGGTGAACGCCGCCAAGGGTATGTAGCTGCCCGTCGAGCCCAGGATCATCACGTAGCTCACCGGGGCGTAGACCGGCGGGTAGACCGTCAACCCGCTGGTCGCGTTGTAGGCGATGTAGTTAAGTATTGGTGCATAGTTGGAGGTGTTGAGTAGTGTTACGTAGAACGTGTAGGGGCCTCCGAGCAGGTCGACGACCCCTATGTAGAACGTCGCGTTATCGACCTGCTCCACGTAGAGCCCCAGCCCGCTCATAGCCTGGCTTATGGCGTTCGTAAGCGCCTGCCTAGTCCTCTGTATATTGAGCCACGACATGGTGTACCCTAGGAGGGCGAGTCCTATGAACATGGCTGCTATCACTAGCACGACGACGGCGAGCACCGACGCCTGCCCGCGCAGCCGCCGCCTAGAAGACCTCGCCGGTGACCTCCTCTGCAAGCACCCTCACCCTCCTATACATCTTCCATGCTATGAACACGGCTATAACGATAGCAGCGCCTGCTATCATGTAGGGTGTCAGCCTCGCTATCTTGGTTATGAGCAGTGGCTTTAAGCGGAGGACGTAGCTCGTCTCCCTAGTCACCTTCACTATATCGCATACCTGCATGTAGCCCTGCTTCGACGCGCAAACCCTGTACGTCCCTATGGGTAGTGACACCCTGAGCTCGCCCTTTGCAGTCGTGAACAGCCTGGTCTCGTAGATCACGTTGATGCCGCTTATGTAGACCAGTGCCTGCGGCAGAGGCTGGCCGAGGTCGTTTACTACATCCAGGTTGAATGTTACGAGCTTCCTGGCGAGCCTCACGGAGACCTTGTACCGGTACACGGTGCCGGGTATGACTATCGTCTTCCTCGTGTAGAGGCTCGAGGTGAACTCTATCTTTATCGTCTTGGCGCGTGGGAGCAGCAGCGTCACCTGCCCGGTGCCCGGCTTTAGGTGTACGTAGACGGTGAAGTTGCCGGTGCTCACAGTCATGTCGACGGGCGTCTTGGGGGGAGTGCCGGTGTACGCGTCGCGCAGGAGGAGGGTGACCTCTATGAAGCCCCTCTCAAGTATCAGCGTTATCCGTGTCGGCCCCGTGACCTCCACGGTCTTCTCCAAGGGGTAGTAGGGCTCGACCGGTATCCCGGTGAGCTTGTCAACGAGCATCTTCGCGGGCCTGACCTCTATGTAGTGCTTGCCTGCTGGGAGCTCGAAGGTGACTGTGAAGTTGTGGGCGCCGCCCGGCACGCTTGCCTTCGGCGAGCCGTCCACGAGGACTAGGAGCGGTACTATTATCGGTGCCTTCGCCGAAGCTTCTACGAGGCTGACTGAGACCGGGAACGTCTTCGGCTTGAGTGTTATCCATGCAGTCGTCGTTGTACTATGGTGCTCCACCCTTATGCAGTTCCTCTGGAGCACGGGGCTCTCGGCGCATATGTGGTATGTGCCGTAGACTAGGCCTGCGAGGCTGAAGCTAGTCTCCGTGAGCCTCCTCGAGATGTGGAGGCCGGCTGGCCCAGTTATGTTGACGTCCACCGGTATCTTCTTGACGAGCTCTACTGGTGCGAGCAGCTCTACCCTCAGCACGCCGGTGCCCCTCTTGAGGTACGCGTCTATCGTCGTGTTCTCAGCCAGGACGATGTAGGCTGTGTACGGCATGTATAGTGGTGGCTGCGTGGCGGGCTCGATGTCTATCTTGTAGTTGCCGTATGGGAGTATCGCTGTAGTGTTGGGGTGCGTGGCGTTGACCTCTGCACGGAACCTCGTCACACCGAAGCTATCCTGTATGGTTACCCTGAGGGGCTGCAGCAGCCTGGAGCCGAGCTCGTCGAACACCCTTATGTCCAGCCTGAACCTCCTCACACTCACGTTTAGCAGTAGGAGTGTGCTCGGCTTATCTATGGCGACCCTCACGCACTCCGGCACTATTAGTGGGGCGGTGTAGCATACGGTGTAGTTGCCGTAGCGTAGGTTGCTCAGCGTCAGTCCCTCGAGGGGCTTGGTGAGCACGGTGACGTAGTGGTATACTGGGCCGGTTACATTCACTGTTAGTGGTATCTTCTTGAGCACGTCGAGCCTCTTGGACGTGAACTTGAGCTCCAGGGATCCCAGGAGCGGCTTGAAGACAACCTTCTCCTCGGGCTCCCTAAGCGTGACGTTCACGCACGGCTGGTCGACGATCACCCCGCGTATACACACGGTATAGTTGCTGTAGGGGAGCTTGCTGAAGACCACGCTCGCGGCCCCGGTGAGGTTGGCGCTCCTCCTTATGCCGAGCTCCCTCGAGACAAGAGTTATGGTCGTGTTAACGCCCTCCATGACCCCCTTCGGGGCCTCGATGCTGGCGGTGATGGAGCCACGGTACCTCACCATGATCATCCTCACCGTCGCGTTGGGGTGCAGCCAGTCGAGGAGCACGGTCTCGTTGACCGGCTCGTAGTATGGGTTCAGGGGCTCGGCTGACACGCTGTAGTTGCCCGGGGGCAGCATCAGCTCCGCCTTGGTGATGTTGGCGTAGAACGTTATATTGTAGGTGCCTGGTAGGGGCGAGGATATGGCCTCAACCACTACGGTCACGTTTGTGAGCAGGTTCTTGCCGAACTCGTCCCTCAGGCTTATCAGTAGCGGGAACCTCCTATAGCGGAGCTTGACGGTGAGCTGGGCCTCGCCTCCGGGCCTCACGGTTATCCTTGGGAGCGTCTTCGGGTACATGTTGGGGTTCGGCGGCGTAATAGTCACGTTGTAGACGCCGTACGGTATGTTCGTGAACACTGCTACGCCGTCAGCCCCGGTCTCCGCTGAGAGGGTCACGGGTACACTGGCACCCCTCGGCCCCGATATCGTTACGAGCGCCCCGCGGAGAGGCCTGCCAGCCTCATCCCTAACGACAACCTTGAGGGAGCCTGCACGGTACATGGTGAGGTTTAGGTATATGCCATCGGGGTCTAGGAGCCTGTGCAGCTTGAGGTAGTCCTCCATTATCTTCTTGGCAGCCTTATTGAGGTTGTAGATCAGCAGGGCGTCGCTCCCACGGGCGAGGCCGAGCACGGTGAGCCCATTATTCACCCAGAACGTCTCGGCCCCACCGCTCCAGGACGGCTTGAAGCCTAGGCTCGTCGAGAACCTCAGCATAGGTATGAGCGGCACAGTCCTATTGATGTAGCCCAGCAAGTGTATCGAGCCGTCCTCGGTGAGCGCCACCAGTACGAGGCCGGGGGCGCCCGGCGGCTTCACAAGCCTCGCCTTGACGAGCGGGGCTGGGAGCACGTAGCTCCACGCGAGGCTGTAGGAGTCCGTCTTTGTATTGTATGTTAGGAGGCTTATCCTCGGCCCACCCATACACGTCGTTAGGAGTAGGCGTCCGCCGTAGAGGGGTGTCGCCTCCGGGAGCCCCTTGCTGCAGGGGGTGTATATGGCTAGCTTGGTGAGGCTCATAGCTCCCTCGGAGGCGTCTACGCCGTAGACCATGAGTGTGTGCCCGGCCCTCACGATGAGCGTATACATGTGTGCGACGGCGGGCAGCATGTATGCCCTGTACAGCTCAGCGCCGCCAGGCACGGTCTCCTCGTCAACTATGGTTCTAGCCTCAGTGACTAGCCTGGTGCCGTTGACCCCGACAAGCTCTAGGAGCATGTACCTCTCATGGCCCTTGAAGGGCCTTGGTATAGTCAGCACGTTCATGAAGTCGTCCGGGTACCTCATCGTGAGCGTGAAGCTGCATGAACCATTCACATAGGTGGGGGTCAGTGCCTGCCTTATGTTGAGGTACTCGGCTCTAACAATAGACCCGGTAACCGGCTCCCTGTACTCTATGTAGGCGGTGACGTTCAGTGGTAGTGGTGCGAGGAGCTTGGGGAATGAGAGCGTCCCATTGGAGTCCGTTACACCCGTTAGGCTGAGCCTCAGCACGCGGTTGAGGGCTGACTGTGCAAGGAACAGGTACACCTTCACCCCGCTGAAGGCCTGCCACTTGTTGCTCGTCGTGTTGTAGAATAGGAGCTTCACCCTTAGACTGCAGGGCATGGACTCGAGCATGAACACCTTGTCGGCGCCGGTTGCGAGGCTCGAGAGCGGCAGGGTGTAGTTCATTACCGGCGCTATCGACTCTATCGGTACAGCAAGCCTATGCACCGGTACAGCTGTGTCGCTCACCGGGCCCGGCGTGTATACGCTCAGCAGGTTCCCGTGGTAGTCGAAGAGGTAGAGGGCCTCGGAGCCCGCGTAGCTGCTCTCGACTATAATGTGGCTGGGTGTGAGGTGGAGGAGCTTCACGGGCCCCTCGACGGCATGTATGTATAATGGGGCCAGGCTATGGTTGAGCGCAAGTACAAGCACCTCTCCCCGATCCGTGCCGAAGCCGGCCAGGAGGCCCCCACGGCTGGGCGTGTAGGATACGGCGGTGAGTCTCCCGGTGAGCGGGTAGGTGTAGCCGAGATAGTCTCCGAAGACGTCGTAGAGGCTGATAACAGTCCCCGAGCCCGAAGACCCTATACCGACCACAACCCTGTCAAACGGGTCGTACAGCGTCCTCGCCACGGGTTTGGCGAGCTTTACCTCCACTATAACGGGCCCAGGCATTGAGAAGTAGTCATACGGCTTCGGGGCGACGGCGGCTGCGGCCGCGGCGGAGACAACCGCCACGGCCAACACGCCGGCAATCAATAGGAGCCTCCATGCGTCCATGACACGACCCTCCTACAGCTAATTACAGCACCCTAATTATAGCAGGCGGAGCCCAGGCCTTCAAAACCTTAATGCCTTGCGGGAGGCGAGCCAAGTATATAGCATCCAGCCGCAACCTACACGATGGGACAGTGAGTACTCGGCATGTCAGCCACCTGGTAGAGGTGCTGTGCTGTGCCGGGGAAGGGGTCTGCTAAGAGTATAGAGGCGCTGCTCGACGAGTACATAGGCAGCGAGATCGAGGAGTACTTGAAGCTCCGTGAGGAGAAGATGACGTTCATAGAGATACCGCCGGAAGCCGAGATCATGGAGATCAAGGACCTCTACAAGCCGTGGGCGAGGGCGGTCATCATAAGGGATCCGACCACCGGCGCCCTCAAGTACATCGTCGACGAGATACCCTTGACGCAGCTCGAGAGAAGGGTGGTTAAGAGACTGATAGACATGCTGTACTGGCAGATGGAGCCCCCGCCGAGCGGCGTCGATGTGAGGGACTATGTGGAGGCCGAGGTCAAGAGGCTCATAGCCCTATACGGCCTCAAGAGGCTCGGTAGGAGGGTTAAGTGGAGTAAGATACTCTACTACATACTCCGCGACACGGTCGGCTACGGGCCCCTAGACCCCCTCATGCGCGACCCCGATATAGAGGATATATCATGCGTCGGGCCCGGCCGCCCGATATACGTCTGGGTTAGGCCATACGAGTATGTCCCGACAAACGTCATATTCTACGACCCGGAGGAGCTGGACGACTTCATAGTCAAGCTCGCCCATAAGGCCGGGAAGCACGTCTCAGTGGCGAGCCCGATAGTGGACGCGATACTCCCCGGCGGACACCGTCTAGCAGCCACGTTCAGGAAGGAGGTCTCAGTGGCCGGCTCCACCTTCACGATCCGTAAGTTCAGGGAGGAGCCCCTCACGATCATAGACCTCATACGCTGGGGCACCCTAAGCCCCGAGCTAGCCGCCTACCTCTGGCTAGTCATAGAGAACAAGCTCACAGCCCTCATCCTGGGAGTGACCGGCGCGGGTAAGACAAGCCTCCTAAACGCCCTAGCAACACTCCTCCGCCCGACAACGAAGGTCGTCACGATAGAGGATACCCCGGAGCTCAAGCTCCCCCTGGAGAACTGGGTTCAGCTAGTCTCCAGGCCCTCCCACGGCATAGGCCCCTACAAGGTTGGCGAGATAACCCTCTTCGACCTCGTCAAGCTATCGCTTAGGTATAGGCCCGACGTGATAATAGTCGGTGAGGTGCGTGGCGAGGAGGCCTACGTCCTATTCCAGGCGATGGCGACCGGGCATGGAGGCATGACCACGATGCACGCCGAGGACATAAGCGCGGCCGTCAAGAGGCTGACATCACCGCCGATGAACATACCGGAGAGCTACATACCGCTGGCGAGCCTCGCAATGGTCATCAGGAGGGTTAGGCTGCCCGGAGCAGAGATAGTTGCCAGGAGAGTTGCAAAGGTATGGGAGATAAGGGGCCCCAATGACTTCTTCACGGTTGCAGAGTGGAAGCCGGCCATAGACGCCTTCGAGATAAGGGTTGAGGACAGCCAGCTTCTGAAATCAATAGCGGAGATGCTCGGCAAGGACACCGTATGGATATTCGACGAGATAGCCAAGAGGACAACGGTTCTAACATGGATGGCTGTGAAGAAGATAACCAGGTATAGGGATGTAGCGAAGCACGTGCAGAAGTACTACGCGAAGCCAGACCTAATGTATAGGACGGCGCTCGAGGAGCTCAAGCAGCTCAGGGAGGCCGAGGCCTAAGGAGGGGAGGGCTGTGGCGCTGGCTGTTAGGGCTAGGCTTAGGAAGCCGAGGCTAGGCGAGCTACTCGACGCGCTCGCGCTCCAGATCTTCGGTAAATGGGCTACAGCGCTTGCTAGGAGCCTCGAGCTAAGGGATATGCTGGAGAAGGCTGGCATCCTCGTAGACCCCGTAGTCTATGCCGCCAGGATGCTCCTCTACACTACAGCCATGGCCTTCGTGGCAGCCATAAGCATGGTTATCGTCGCGCTCCTACCGGTAGGCCTCGTCTTCAAGGTGCTCGGCCTCCTCGCGCTCGCATTCCTCCCCATAGGGATATTCATGTCGTTCATGATGAGGGTGATGAACAGGGTTCAGGCGAGGAAGAGGGGGACCGAGGAGGAGCTGCCATACCTAGCACTATACATGAGCGTAATGGCCCTCGGCGGCGTAAGCCCCATGGCGGTCTTCGAGAGGATAGCGAGGAGCAGGGTGTTTAGGGCGATAAGGGATGAGGCCGCCAGGATAATCCGTAACATAAAGGTCTTCGGCCTAGACCCCCTCTCAGCCCTCGAGAGGAACGCGAGGACGCACCCCTCCAGGGCCTACAAGAACTTCATCTTCGGCTACACGACGACCGTCAGGGTTGGCGGTGACGTGGCCCACTACCTCATAGTCCAGACCAGGGAGATAATAAAGAGGAAGGCTGGCGAGCTCGAGACCGTCGTTAACAGGGTGTCGGTGTTCGTCGAGATGTATATATCGGTTGCAGTCATAGCCACGCTGACTCTCTACGCATTCTTCATAGTTGGCTCGTACTTCAAGTCGATAGGCATGACGGGGCCGGCCTCCGGCATATTCCTACTATACGGCTACGTCTTCCTACCACTCTTCAACCTCATGGCGATATTCCTGGTGCATAAGAGCCTCCCCGAGACGAGCAGGCCGATAAAGCTACCATACCTCTACATACCGGTCACACTCATACCGGCACTGATAGCCGTCGTCGCGATACTCTACTCCCTCGGCGCGATACACAGCCTACTGACACTACACCTCACCATAAGAAGCATCGTCTACGCCGAGGCGGCCATAGCGGCGGTGCTAATACCCTCCTCGCTCGGCCCAGCGGTGATGTTCTACAAGATCATGAGGAGGGAGAAGAAGCTCCCCAGGAAGCTCGCAGACTTCCTCCACGACGTCGCAGAGGCCAGGAAGACCGGGCTGAGCCCAGAGAAGAGCATCATAGTAGCAGCCCTCGGCAGGAACTACGGAGCCCTAGACCCGATAGTCAAGAAGATAGCGACAGCGCTGAACCTCGGCCTAAGCCTAGAGGCGGCGGTGCGCCGCGCCCTGCACAGGATATACGATAAGCTCACCATAATAGCCATGAGGATACTCGTAGACTCCATAGAGGCCGGCGGCGGCACAGCCGAGCTACTAGACCTACTAGCACAGCACGCAGACGCCCTGGCAGACCTACAGGAGGAGCTGAAGAGGAAGCTCAAGACATACATAGCAATGCCCTACCTAGGCACCCTAGTCCTGGCGATCTCGGGCATACTCCTCCTCTCAATGATGCTGCAGGCAACCCACGTAGCACTACCAACCAGCGCGGGAGCAGCAGCAACCGCAGCGGCCGGGATGCTCAAGCCACCAAACCCGCAGCAAGTACTAATGCTGACACTCATAACAGTGACAAGCATAACCATACACGCATACCTAAGCGGCCTCCTCGCAGGCAAGCTCTCAACAGGCTTCATAGCAGGCGGCTTCCTCCACGCAGCGATACAGGTGCTGATAGTCGCGCTCATAGAGATAATAGGGTATCAGACAATGCTCGTACCAGCCCTGCAGGCATTGATGAAGACGGCAGCGGCGGCGCCGCCATAGCAGGGGCGGAGACTAAGGGGATTCTGTGCCGTTATCAATTAGAGTGACCACTCCCCAGTAGAGACGACTAGGCCTCTCCCCCGTCCCTCGCCCTCCCAGGTTCACCCCTGCACGCCGTATGCACGTGGAGGAGGTGGTGTTTGGAGCCTCCTAGGCCGGATGTGGGTAGTGCTGTGGCGGCGGCGGCCGTAACGGCCCTAGTATACTTCTTCTCCGGGAGCGTCTCGGCCAGCATAGCCGCGGCCATAATGGTCTTCATGATAGCTATACCGGTCCTCCTAGCCTGGAGGACGTATAGGCTGCTCGCCAACATAGAGATAGAGGCTAAGAGGATAGAGGTTCTCTACGAGTGGATGCTCGTCGTCGGGAAGAGGGTGGGTGTGAATGGGGGGATAGCACTCCTCTACCTCATAAGGAGGCCGACGGGGATACAGGCTGTCCAGATAGGTGGTGCGCCGCTTCGCGCGGAGGCTGCTGCGCTTGTGCCGCTCCTCTACAAGCTGGTGTGGTTCGGCGACCCCGTGGCGGCTAGGAGGGATAATACGAGCTACATACTCTTCCCGAGCCTCCTGGCCCACCGGCTAAGCATGAGGGTGTCGAGGACTACTAATGGGAAGCCGGTGCTGGAGGTGAGGGACGAGGGGGATGCCAGGATAGTCTACAAGCTGATAAGGGTGATGATAGAGTCGAAGGGGCAGAGGCTCCCCAGGACGCTCACAGCCTACGCGGCGACGAAGGCGTTCCTCCGCCTCTTCATGGACGGCCTGCTGAGGGTGAAGGCGAGCCTACTAGAAGAGCTTGACAAGGTGCTGCCGGCGGAGCCGCCGTGGGTGAGGTGGAGGGTGAAGAAGCAGCTCGCCGCGGAGACGCCCCTCTCAGCCTAGTATCGAGTCGACTATCCTCGAGACGCCGTGGCGTATCGGGTCTGCGACCGGGACGCCGTAGACGCGCTCAGCCATACGCACGGCCTCCTCGGCCTCCTCCCTGCCGAGCATATGTGTGTCCAGAGTCATCCCGGCGAGCCTGCAGCCCGGGTAGGGGTTGAGGAGCTTCAACACCTCATACTCCAGCCTAGGGTCTGTGAGGGGCATGCGCTGGGGGAAGGCGGTCCTAGTCCTCCTCCCCGCGGCGTGCGCCAAGACTATATGGGTCGGCGATGCCCCGCGGAGTATGCCGAGCGATACATGGCCATACGCTGGGTGGGTGACGGCCGCCTGCCCCTCGACAACCACGGCCTCACACCCCTCCCTGAAAGCCTCCACTATGTAGCCCTCCACCACCCCCGCGACGAAGTCGCTGGGGACGGCGTCGACGACCATGCCCCTAGCCCCGAGGAGCAGCATCGTCTGCCCCGTGCCTATGAGGCAGGCCCTGACACCCCTCCTCTTCAACTCGAGGTATATCTCCATGGACGCTATATTCTTCCCCGTCTCGCAGTCAGTCCCGGCGACGAGTATCCTGGGCCCAGGCGTCGAGAGCACCTCGCCGCTCCAAATCCTAAGCCTGCTCCTATCCGGCTTCCTGATATCAACGATCCTCCCCCCACCCCTCCTCGCGGCCTCAACAGCCTCCGGGTCCTCGGAGAGGAAGTGGTGCAGCCCATTATACACGGTCATGCCTAGCTCGAGGCTCCTAATGATGTCCTTCTTCCATCCATCGGGGATGTAGCCGCCGACGGTCGCAGCACCTATAATGAATGCCTCCGGGTCGCCGTGCAGGGCCTCCTCGAGGCTACCGACGACGGGTATCCCCCTCCTACCAACCCCGACCACGTGGCCGGCATCCTTGCCCGCATGCTCCGGGTCTATCACAGCCACTATCCTGAACCTCTCGCCTCCAGAGTATATCACTAGGTCGTTGGCGGTCTTCCCCAGCCCCGTGCCGAGGGCCCCGGGAGCATAGATGACTGCGGGCGTCTTACCCCTCCTCGTCAAGGCGTCTTCCTCCACCAAGTCGGCCTCCAGGCTCAAGTGGTAGGGTGGGCTAACCGGGGGAGGGGGTAATAAGCGGTGGCTCCCCAGCAGCCTCCGGGGGGATTCGCTAAAATACCTCCAGCATGTGATTAGGAGCCATGTGAAGAGCGTGGGTAGCCCCTGCCGGGACGCCTCCTCTAGGTGTGGGTGAGAGGTGCGGGATAGCCTTGGCGAGCGATAAGGCGCTTGGAGCACTCCTCCTCATAGTATCAATAATAGTGATCATAGTCTACGGCTGGCTCGTCTTCGCCCCGCCCGTGAAGACGGTCTTCGGACAGCCTCTAGACATACTAGTGCTCAAGATAACGGGCTTCGTCGCAGTAGCAATAGTATTCGGCATCCTCGGCTGGATAGGCTACACGCTAGCGACAACGCCGCCGCCGAAGCCGATAGAGGAGATAGAGAAGGAGATCGAGGAGGAGCTGAAGAAGCTCGAGAAGGAGATGAGCGAGGAGGGCGGGGCGCCCGCCGAGAAGAAGTAGCCCCAGCCCCGCCGCCGGGGGCTCTGAGGGGCTGGCGGGGAGGCCCTGCATGGTCAAGAGTTTTTAGTAGGCCCCGCCCCGGGTTGCCACCCTGGTATATCGGGAGGCGATACGGGGTGAGGCGTAGACTAGCCGGCCTTGCAGCCCTTATGGTCGCCGCCCTCCTCGTCTCCTGCATGGCTGCCGCGGCCCTCAAGGCATACATCGAGTTCGGCATGCTGAAGGCAAAGTACTATAATATCCTCGACAACCCGTCAGCATACCTAGAAGCCTACGGCAAGATGCTGCTGTACACGGGGCTCTCCTGGCTCGGCGTCAAGCTGACATGGCTCAGCATAGAGGGTGTCGTCCAGAGGGGCCTGGAGAGCATCATCGGGCCCTTGAACGTCATAGACCAGGTAGCGGTGGTGATGGTCTCACTGGGTATAACGCTGATACTGCTCTAGGCCTCCCCTCCACCAGTTTTTGGCGCCGCGAGGGCCAGGAGGCTGCGCGCACCAGGCCTCATCGCTATCCTGGATAGGAACAGCCTCCTAAGGGCATCGGCGCCGAGTGCGAGCCTGCCAGCCTCCTCATGCGCCATCTCGACGGGGGCCGGGTGCTGGAGCCCCCGGGGAGTCGTGGAGACCACTAGCTCGACGCCCCAACCGGCATCCCACGCCTCGACCCCCCTAACACCCCTCCACCATGGGGTGAGGAGGTAGGCGGACTCCACGCCCTCGTAGAGGCTGTATGGCTCGCCCTCGCCGGGGCTCAGTGGCCCCAGCCACGCGGCAGCCGCCTCAGGGTGCTCCTCAAGGGCCTTGGCGAGGATGATGTATGCCAGCTCGGCGTCGCCGAGCCCCCTCCTGCCCAGGAGGTCTGCCAGCCTCCTACCCCTAACCCTCTTCACGTACCCGGCCACCCTCCTGCCTCGGAGCAGGCGGCTCCTCCATGCATGGTAGCCCCCATAGCTCCTTGCAGCCATCTCCGTGTAGGGCATGTGGGGCGGATCCACTATCGGGCCGTCGAGCACCACGCTATACCTGCCCGACAGCTCGGCAGCCGTCTCGGCCTCCACCCTCATCATGGCGTACTCGACGTACTCCTCCATCTCCTCCCCGCCCGCCTCCTCAACAGCGACTACATCCTCGTGGACAGTGAGGAGCCCTGAGGAGCCCCGTGGAGACGCGTTGACCCCGACGACCCGGTAGGCGTAGAGCCTCCTACCAGGGGTGCGGGCGACCTCCATGAAGAACCCGTCAACGCCGGCAGCCTCCCCCCAGCCGCGCGGCTCGTCGAGGTAGTGGAGGAGGCCTAGGGCCTCAACCGCCCTTAGGAGCCTCCCAGCCTCCCTGTACAGCTGCTGGAGCCTCTCGGCCTCCGCCTCGGCTAGCCTCACCACCCTCTCTACCAGCCTGCCTGCGGCCAAGCCCTGGCTCCCGTGTGTGAGGATGGGGGCGGGGCTGGTGTATTAGGGCTAGAGCCTAGGCTCTATTATGCCCTTCTCTATGAGGCTTATCAGCCTCCTCCTGGCCTCCTCGGGTTTCCAGCCTAGCTTCTCAGCTATTATCCTTGAGGCCGTGCTGAGGAGTAGGTCTCCCATAGTCTTCTTCGCCTCCTGGAGGGCCATGTACGCCTCCACCTCCTCCCTCGTAAGGATCCCAGCCTCCATAACCCTCCTCCTTAGCTCCTCAAGGCCCGCGGCGAGCCTGCAGGCGTCGCTCGGCGGGGGCTCCCTGTACCCGATGGCTGCTGCTAGGGCGCTGTACTCCAGCCTCATCTTCTCATACTCCTCCCTAACCCTCTTCTCAGCCTCCCTAACCCTAGCCCTTAGGCCCGCAACTGCCTGCTCGAGCTCGGATGCCAGCCCCTCCAGCCTAGAGGCGGCCGATGAGACGGAGTCCACGTCGAGGCTTATGCCGGCGAGGCTCAGCGAGTCGAGCGCCTTCTCCGCCCTCTCCCTGGCGGCCGTGGCCTCCTCCATCAGGGTCTTGGCGAGGAGGGGTGACGTGCACTCAGCCTCCCCCGCCAGCCTCTCCGCCTCCTCGGCCTCCTCCTCCAGCCTCGACGCCGCCGACCTAACCCTTTCAACCGCCTTCTCGAGCCTCGCCAGGGCCTCCCTCAGAGCCCTTATGCCCGCGGTCGCCTCGTCCAGCCTCCTCCTCCACTCATTGATGCTCTTCTCCAGCTCGTCGAGGCCGAGTATTGTTGAGGAGGGCTTCAGCCTCGGCGGCCTCGTCTCGACGCCCCCGGCCTCTATGCCTAGGCTGGCGAGCCTCGAGGCTATGGCGTGGAGGTCTGCGGCGAGCTGGTTGTACTGCTCTATGCAGCTCTGCAGTGTCGACGCTATGGTCTTCAGCCGCTCGGCTGCGGCTGCGGCCATGCCTCCGGGGCTCGTTGAGCCGTAGTCCTCGACTACGCCCATCCCTCTGAGCTTCTCGTAGAGGAGCCATAGCTTGTAGTTGTATAGTATCTTGGGGCCGAGCCCGCCTATGTAGAACGGTGTCTCCCTCCCCGGCTCCCTCGGGTTCTTCGCTAGGGCCTTCCTCCACATCGCTGCTACGCGGGCCTCGAGCTCCTCCTCGCTGAGCTCCAGTGCCTCGACCTCTCCTATCGCCTTTATAGCCTCCTTCAGTGCCTCGACGGCCTCAACCCTCACGGTCACCGGCTCCTCGAACACGTAGCTTGACGCTAGCTCCTCGACAGCGCCCCTCAGCTCCTCGAGCTCCTCCAGCGCCTCCCTCAGCCTCGCAGCCAGGCTCCTGGCCGTCTCGGCGGCCGGCTTGACGAGCCTCTCTACTATATCCTCCCGGTAGTACTCGACGAGGTCCTCGACGGTCCTGACGAGCCTCGCGGCCATAAGCATGTTCCCGGCTGTGAGCGCCTCCTCCGCGGCGTCTAGGAGCGTGGACGCCTTCTCGACCAGGCCGCGGAGGCAGCCTGCCCTATACCCCCTCAGCTTCGCCGATACTATGTAGGCCCAGGCGGCGTCGGGGTCGCCTGCCAGCTCCTCGAGCTCCTCCCTGAGCTCCCTAATCCTGTCCCTTATCTCTCTTGGCTGCCTTATCCTCAGCCTCGTCTTGTCCGGGTCTATCCTCCTCCCCTGGGCCTCCACGAGCCCACGGTAGACTAGGAGCTGGAGCAGCATCCTCCTCGTGCCAGGGTTTGTTGTGGCGTCTACGAGGCATCTCCACACCTGCCTGCCCTGCACCCAGTCGCGCTCCCCGCCGGCCTGCCTTATCGCCTCAAGCACTGAGGCCTCCATTGGGCTCAGCGTGTCTATCTTCATCTCCCCGTTGAGGCGTTCCAGCATCTTGTTGGCTATGAGTAGGGCGGTGTACTTCTCGAGCGTCGACACCTCCCGGCGGTCGATGTCGGGGCTCAGTATGCCCCTGGAGTCTGGGCCCCCACCCCTCCGGTACACGTGGTACCTCATGACGTACTCGTAGGCTGTTGTGAGCGCGTCCCTCGGGCTGGCCTTGGGCGAGGGCACGACGAGGTAGTAGCGTAGAGCCCCTGCGAGCTCGCTGGGCCTCTCAACCTCGTAGGCGAGCTTAGGGTCTGTTATCATGAGGGGCCTGCCGGAGACGCCGGCCCTTAAGGCCGCCTTCAGCGTCTCGGGGTCCAGTAGCTCGCCGGCCTCGGAGAGGAAGTGTTCAAGCCTATACGTGTCTAGGCCGAGCTCCTCCTGTAGCGCCTGGTCGTGTGGGAGCTTTGCGGCGAGGGCTGCCGCCTCCTCGAGGGTGTCTGCTGCATCCATCACCTTTATGCCTAGGGCTGAGAGCCTCACCTTCATGACCATCGTCGGTATCCTCACGGGTATGATCTTCACGAAGAACTTCTCCTCGACCTCCCTCAGCCTCCTCTCGGCCTCGGGGTCGAGCGACCCATAGTAGAGCACTACTACGGCGTGAGGCCTCCAGTTCGCAAGTATGCATGTCATGACGAGCCTCTCGATCTTCTCTGCATCGCTCTGGCCGAGCTCCCCTGCGACGGCTGCGAGCAGCAGGTTAGCTCTGGGCCTTGCGTGTCCGAGGTGGAGCTCGACAGTCATCCTGGCGGCCCACGACCCCTGCAGCGTGGGCTGCTCGACGAGTCTATAGGTTGCCGAGGCCGCGGCGATAGCCGCGAGTAGTATGTGGCGCTGGTCGGCCTCGGCGTAGACTCTCCGGTTCACCCTCAGCCTCTCAAGCCTATCGGCTATGAAGTCTAGGTACTGCAGCTCGGGGCTGACGTAGAGTGTCTTGGAGAGCTTGGGGGATAGCATTACGGCGTCTACTCCCGTGAGGCCTGCCAGCCTGCCCCTAAGCACCTCTGCCAGCTCCTCGGCCTCCTGTCTCGAGAGCTCCACGGGGGACGCGTCCATTACAAGGTCGACTAGCTCCTCCTCGCCGGGTATCCCTGCCTTCAGCGTCTCGTCCGGGGCTATGTGTACTATCTGGTCGCCGACGTGTAGGAGCACCTGCGCCAGGCGGGGCACTGTCTTCGAGGCCTCCTCCGCAGCCTCCCTAAACACCTTCAATGCCTCCTCGGCGTCGACCAGCCTAACCCTATAGATCAGCCTCTGAACCCCCAGCTCCCTCCTTATCCAAGACTCGCCTGCGGCCTCGTTGAGCTCTGCTACCAGCCTCCCCCACCTGCCGTCGATCATTATGTGTTGTGCTATCAGTGTCTCCATGAAGCCGGTTGCCATCTTGGGGTTGGAGCCGCTTAGCCTAGCCCTGGCCTCGACGGTCTTCATGAGCCTCGAGTACAGCTCCTGGTTCAACGCGGGTATCTCGGCACCCCCTATGCTGAGCCGGAGCCCCGACAGCAGCCTCACCATGTCGCCCGCCGAGAGGAGCACGGCCCTCCCGCCGCACAGCCTCTCACCCCTCTCCGCGGCGTAGCCAGCGAGCATCCTGAACGCCGAGACCAGTGCACCCATGTTGCCCAGCCCTGCGCTGGCGAGGGCGTTTGCCAGCGAGGGGTTGCTGAGGAAGCCGCGTAGCCCGGCGTCGCCGAACGTGTATCTTGCAAGCGCCTTTATGAACTGGAGCGACTCGCTCCTCGTGAGGCTCCTAACGTTTATCATGCGCACCCTGCGCTTGAGCCTGGAGGCTATGGTGGCGAAGTCCTTGAAGCTCATCAGCTTGCTGTAGGCGGGAGGGGTGAGGGCCAGGAAGAGGTGGAGGCTCCCCGGGCTGCAGGGCTCTATCCTCCTATCCCTGCACGCGACGCTGACTGGGGCGACGCCGCCGTTCACGAGGCCGACGAGGCCGGCGACTGTAAGGCCGACTATCTCCTCGCTCCTAGCTGCAACTATGTCCTCGAACTCGTCGACGAGGAAGACGACGCCCCTACCCGCGGCCGAGACCCTCCTCACGCATGCAGCCACATAATCCCTCGCCGAGCCATACTCGCCGGGGTCCGGCACGAGGAGGGGCTGCTGCTCCCTCATGGCGGCGAAGAGCGCGGCTGTGAGGAGGTACTCCGGCGCCTTATCCCTCATACGGTTCCTCAGCTCCTCCATGTAGCCGAGGAGGGTCGACGCCGAGACCTCTACGGCCAGCCATCCCCTAGCCTCCAGCCACGGCTTCACCTTAGCGTTGTAGATGCTTGTCTTACCCTCACCCCACTCGGCGACGAGGAGCACAACCATGGGGTCGCTGCTCGACGCCAGCTCCCCCAACACGCCCTCAACCTGCGTCAACACCTCCTCGCGGGAGGGCAGCCTCGGCAGGTACTCCTCTAGCAGCCTCGCGTCGGAGCCGGCCAGCGAGGGCAGGCGGCCCGGCCTAGCACCACACTTCATGGCTCGGGTATACACCCCTAAGCTAACGGGTGTGCGGTAGCACGGTTGTCATTCTACGTGCAATGCCGTGTTTGCGGAGCCCGTGATACCCCAGTAACACTTCTAAGCCATTAAGGCGGGGAGGCACTGAGACACGGAGGGGCGGCGAGGGGTGGATAAGAGGATCCTCCTCGCGGCCGCCGCGGCGGCCATAGTCCTCGGGGTAGTGTCTGTCGTCGTATTCGTCTACCCCGGCCTACTCGGCGGCGGCCTATCGGCGCCGGAGACGATGCTTGGCTCCCCCAGGGTGAAGGTCATCTCGGGGGAGAAGGCTGTTGAGCTCGCTAACAATATACACTGGAGCCACTACGTGGGCGTGGTCAAGGCATTGATAGTGAAGTATGCAGACGGCTCAATGATATGGGTGAGCGTGGTCAAGGGAGGCGACGCCAGCAAGTACGCGGACATGATGGCTGACAGGATAATGCTGTACCAGTCCTCCAGCATAATGCCCTACGAGATACTCGAGGTCGTAAGGATGGGGTCCTGCAGGGTCTACCTGGCACTGGACAAGAGGACTGACAAGATACACGCCTTCTGGGGCATAGGCGATAAGGTGATCTGGGCAGAGCTCTACAGGAAGGGCAGCCCCAGGAACATGGAGGCACTCAAGCTACTAACCAGGTTCTATGGGTGTTACTCTTGATACTGAAACGCGACCCGCTGCGCGGCCTAGGGCTAGCCGAGCTGGCCTCAGCCTACCTGGCAGCGAGGCTCGGGAGGATCGAGGGGCTGAGGAAGCTATCCTACCTACTCTTCATAGCAATGCACATGGATCCGGACACGGGGGGCTACCAGCCGCTCAGCAGCTCTCCCCGCTTCTACCTCTACCTCGAAGGCCCCATGATGGAGGGGCTCGGCGGGGTAGTCTCAACCCTCTCCTCGAGGGGTGTTGTGAGGGTAAGGGTTGAGGGGTTCCCGGGCTCGCTGCCCGGCCTCGTAGACTACATCGACTTCTACGACTGCAAGTCGCTGAGGATAATCGAGCCGAGGGTCTCGGCGGCCAGGGTTGGGCAGAGGCTCCCGGAGGTGGTCAGGGAGAGGCTGGACGCTGTCGCCGACAAGTATGGCTCGGCGACGCCGTCAGCCCTCGAGAGGGTCTTGGAGGGCCTTGGGGCGGGTCTCCAGGCCAGGCTTAGGAGGATAGGCGGCCTATACAAGGGGCCTGCGGAGACTGACGGCGGCTGGCCCGGCGGGGTAGTGGTCGAGGCGAGGAGCACGAGTAAGAGGTACGTTGAGAGGATAGGCGGCCTCGCCTTCCTAGACTCGACGGGCCCGGTTCCGAGGCTGAGGGGCCTAGTAGACCTCGTAGCCCCCGGGGCGGCGGGCTCCAAGCCCCTCATACAGCCCCTCGTCGCGCACCAGCAGGGCGTGAAGTGCTTCGACCTCCTGTGGGCCGGGCCGCGTGGCTGCATCGCAGCCGAGGTGCTCGACGGCTCGGCGGGCGAGGCGCTCCCAGCGGGCCTCCGCCTATGCCTCGAGAAGGCTGCAGGCGGGCCGTGCGCTGGCGTCGTGCTGATAGACTGTAGGCTCGGCGGCTCCCCCATCTGCGGCGTTGTGAACGTGTTGAAGGCCTCCCCTAAGGGCGTGGTCGTGCTCGGGTTTACATCCCCGGAGACTGATGGAGAGGTGGTTGAGCAGCTATCCTCCATGATATCGTCGGTTACTGGGAGAGGCTGAGAAGAACCCCCACACCAGACCAGGTGCCCTGCCTGGTTGCATGGGTGTGGCCGGCTCCTCAAGGCTCGAGAAGCTGAGGTTCAGGCTGCTGGTGGTTGACGCGCTCCGGGCGGCGAAGGCCAGGTACTCGTACCGCGAGTTGTCAGAGGCAACTGGTGTTGATGCAACGCTCCTCGCAAGGTACGTGGGGGGCTCCATGGTTCCAAGCTATGAGCACGCTGTAGAGATATGGCGTGGTCTCCGCCGCCTCCTGGATCCTGCGAGGGAGGTTCTGGCGGCGCTCCGTAGGTACGGCGGCCTCCTAGACTTAACCAGCGTCGTCACGGACCCCCTCATGCTTAGGCTGATAGCGTTGGAGTTCCTGGAGAGGTTCCGCGGAGAGAACATAACAAGGATACTGGTTCCGGAGACAAGCGGCATCCCACTCGCAGCAGCAATGGCCCTCCACTTCAACGCTAGGCTCGTGATAGCTAGGAGGAGGAAGGAGAACCCGTTGGAGGAGTATATAGAGGGTCACATAGTGGAGTCCCCGAGGGTCTCGAGGATATTCTATGTGCCCCGTAGCAGTATCGGGAGAAGGGATAACGTGCTCATAGTCGACGACGTCGTCCAGACAGGCTACACTCTCTCCGTTATGGAGAAGATCGTGGAGGCGGCCGGCGCGAGGCTCGCGGGCGTCGCAGCAGTCGTAGTCATAGGTGAGGAGTGGAGGAGGAGGCTGAAGGCCAGGAGGGTTGAGGCGCTCCTATCAATATCGGGAAGACCCCTCATTGAATAAAACGATTCAAAGATGCACGGAGACGCTGTTTATAGGCTTGATTATAAGGGCTGCAGCCCGCGGGGAGCCCTAGAGACCCGGGAGAATCCCCGTGGCGGGAGAGGGAGGGGTCTCAAGGAGAGAGTTCCTCAAGATAGCCGCAGCAGGAGCGATAGGCCTAGCCATAGGGCTAGGGGGAGGCTACGCAGCCTGGGGCCTCAAGCCCCAGGCTCCATCGGGGGCCGCCGGGGGCGCTGGGCGCCGCAGGGTAAAGGCCCTCTGGATCTACATAGGCCCCATAGGAGACTACGGCTGGACACGCGCCCACGATGATGGCAGGAGGCATGTGCAGGAGAAGTTCTCGTCGTGGCTGCAGACGAAGTACCTTGAGAAGGTTCCCGTCGAGCAGGCCTACAACGTCATAAAGAACCAGTTGGAGGTAAACCACTACGACGCAGTGTTCGCCACGAGCTGGGGCTACATGGAGCCCGTCAAGAGGCTTGCAAGGGAGTACCCCAACGTGTTCTTCTACCACTGCAGCGGCCCCTGGGAGTACTTCAGGGACGAGCCGAACGTGGCGACGTACTTCGCCGAGTTCTACCAGCTCTACTACCTATGCGGCATAGCAGCCGGAGCCGTCACCGAGACCTGTAGCGTGGGCTATGTGCCTGCCTTCCTAACCCCCGAGGTTGTGCGCCACATAAACGCCTTCGCGCTCGGAAGCATCCACGGGGCCAAGCTCATGGGTAAGTGCAGGGACGGGGAGGGCCTTAAGATATATGTGACTAAGCCTCTGAACGCCTGGTTCGCCCCGACCGCCGCTAGGAACTCTGCTAGGATGCTCGTAGACAGCTACAATGTAGACGTTATAGCCTACACGGAGGACTCGACGAGCATCCTCGAGACAGCTGAGAGCTACTGGGATGAAGGCAAGAAGGTCTACAGCTTCAGCCACTACAGCAACATGTACGAGTACTTCCTCAAGAAGGGCAAGAAGCTACGCTGCCACCTAACCGGCCAGGTCGCCGACTGGACACCGATCTACGCCTACCTCCTCGAGAGGCTCTACGCCGGCGACGCGCACAAGGAGGATATATGGGCCAGGCTCGGCGACTTCACCCCGATAAGGTGGAGGAGGCCCGTCAGTGAGTCCAGGGCGGGTAAGCCGGAGGGCGCAGTCTACCTGGCCCCGATAAACACGAAGGCTATACCCCCGAAGGCCGTCTACGAGATAAAGAGGCTGTACGAGGACATGAGGGAGCTACTATTCGAGCCCTTCACGGGCCCGATAAGAGGCTACCAGATAGACTCGCAGGGTAGGCCGCAGGAGAAGCCAAGGCTCAAGGTACCGGCCGGGGTGAGGCTCGGCAGGAACGAGCTGTGGAGGATGAACTGGTTCTACGAGAAGATAACCCCCTTGACAGGGTAGCGCCATGGAGGCTGTTTTACGGGCCGAGGACATACACGTCACCTACCCTAATGGCGTCAGGGCGAATGTAGGGGTAACGCTGGAGGTTAGGGGAGGAGAGGTACTGGGGCTGCTGGGCGAGAACGGGGCCGGGAAGACCACCCTCGTGAAGGTCTTGTCCGGGCTGCTGAGACCCGATAAGGGCAGGATAATCTACATGGGCAGGGAGGTCGTATTCAATACCCCGAGGGACGCGTTGAGGCTTGGGATCATACTGGCGCCCCAGACCCCCCGCCTCTTCCCGGGCCTCACCGTAGCCGAGGACGTAGGGTTAACGATGAGGCTGGCGGGCAGGGGTATGGGGCTGCAGGAGGTTAGGAGGAGGCTGCGCGAGATATCGAGGGAGTATGGGCTCGGCGTGGATCCGGACGCGAGGGTGTGGAGGCTATCTATGGGTGAGAGGCAGCGCGTCAACCTCGCCAAGATAATCATGCTGGACGCACGCGTAGCACTACTAGACGAGCCAACAACCCACCTGACCCCCATGGAGAGGAGGAGCCTAGTACAGGTCATGAGGAGGATGGCTTCAGAGGGGAGGGCGGTCGTCTTCATAACGCATAGGATAGGCGAGGCGCTCGAAGCCTGCGACCGGATAGCCGTTATGAGGAAGGGGAGGCTCGTAGGCGTCGTCGAGAGGGGCGAGGCGAGCAGGGAGCAGCTGCTGAGGATGATGTTCGGCGACTACACCCCCTCCAAGCCCTCCCGGAGGAGCGGCGGCCCCGGTGCAGGGAGGGTGCTGGAGCTTGTGGAGGTGTGGGTTAGGGGGCCCCACGGTACATGGGCGGTCCGCGGCGCCAGCATGAGCGTTGAGGAGGGCTGCGTGGTGGGCGTGGCCGGCGTGGCTGGCAACGGGCAGAGGGAGCTCTTCGAGACAGTCGTTGGCCTGAGGAGGCCGGTGAGGGGCAGGGTTCTACTGATGGGCGTGGACGTCACCAGGGCTCCCCCGCTCGCTAGGCGCAGGATGGGGATGGCGGTGATCCCGGAGGAGAGGCTGGGGTGGGGCCTGGTGCCGGGGAGGAGCATAGTGTTCAACATAGCCTTCGCGCACGCCTGGCTCGACGGCGGCTTCATGGTAGACTGGCAGTCCTATAGGAGGCTCGCGGAGGAGATAGTCTCGGCGATGAAGGTTAAGGCGAGGAGCGTCGAGGACCCCGTCGACAGCCTTAGCGGCGGCAATATGCAGCGCCTCCTCCTAGGCAGGGAGCTCCTCCGGGGGGCCAGGCTCGTCGCAGCCATGAACCCCACTGCCGGCCTGGATGCTAGGACGGCTGAGGCTGTCGACTCTATGCTCGTGGAGGCCGCCTCCAGGGGTGCTGGAGTGCTGGTGTTCTCCGAGGACCTGGACGAGTTGATGACTATAAGCGACAAGATATACGTCATGTCTAGGGGGAGGCTCCACGGGCCATTTATGAGGCCGTTCGACTACAAGGCTGTCGCGGCAGCCATGACGGCGGGGTAGGAGGTGCCCCTTGAAGGCCTCTGCCGCCCTAGCACTCCTGGCGGGCCTAGTAGGGATAGTAGTAGTGGCCGCGATGACCCCGGCCGGGCCGGCCGGGCTGTTTTCCGCACTGGCCACCGTCTACACGAGGCCCGACCTCCTCGCCACGGCGGTTCTCTACGCCGGGCCCATAGCGGCGTCGGCAGTGGGCCTCGCGGTGGCGTATAGGGCGGGCTTCCTAACCATAGGCTCGGAGGGCCAGGTGCTCCTAGGAGCCTTGGCCTCGATGTGGGTCATAGGCTACTCGGGGCTTAGGCTCCCACCGGTCCTCGCCGTCGCCTCGGCGCTCCTCCTAGCCCTTGTTGCTGGCCTGCTGCTCGGCCTAGTGGTGGGTGTGCTGAGGGCCTGGCTGGGGGTTAACGAGACGCTGAGCAGCCTAATGCTGAACTACATTGTCCTGGCCTACGCGAACTACCTCATCGCCGGCCCGTGGAGGGTCGGCGCCTTCACGGAGACCAAGAGCATACCCCCATCCTGCAGCCTGGCCTGGCCGGTGGTCCTCGCATGCCTGCTGGCTATGGCCGTGGTGCTCGAGGTGCTGGTTAGGAGGACTAGGCTCGGCCTCGCAGTAGAGGCGCTGGGGGCGGCGCCGAGGGCTGCAGAGACCTACTCCCTCCCATCCAGGCGCCTCTACCTCTACGTCTCAGCCCTCCAGGGCGCGACGGCGGGCGTCGGGGGCGCCCTCATGCTTATGGGGTTCCAGAGGGTGTTGACTGCTATGAGCGTGTCGCCCGGCTACGGCTACATGGGGATACTCGTTGCATGGATGGCGCTCCTAAGCCCCCTCGCCTCCCTACTAGCCTCATACTTCTTCTCGACGCTCATAGTAGCCGGCTACATACTGCAGTCGTACAGGGTGCCTTTCAACACTGTGCTCGTGATCCAGTCGATAATAGTCCTAGCCGTCCTAGCCTACGTCATGATAGGCAGGAGGTCGAGGAGGCCATGAACCCGGCGGCCATAATGCTCACAGGCTTATCGGAGGCAACCCCGCTGCTCCTCGCAGCCCTCGGCGAGATGATAGTCGAGAGGAGCGGCAGGGTCAACCTGGGCGTTGAGGGCATGATGGCCGTCGGCGCCGCGGCCGCAGCCTACGCCGGGGTCTACACCGGCAGCCTGGCTGCAAGCCTCGCATTCGGCGCACTAGCTGCATGCCTCCTAGCACTAGTCTATGTAGTGGCTGTCGTCATCCTCGGCCTCGACCAGATAGTCGTGGGCCTAATACTAGTCTTCATGGGGAAGGGGCTGGCCGACATAATAGGCTCTTGGGCGGGAGGAGCCCCCGGCACACCCCTCACCCCGATACCGGGGCTCGGCATAGACCTGGTCGAGACGGCCTCGCTGGCGCTGCCGCCGATACTCTGGCTCATACTCTACCACAGCTGGCTCGGCGTCGAGCTGAGGGCGGTGGGGGAGGATGAGGAGGAGGCGGCCGCCAGGGGCATAAACGTGAGGCTGGTGAGGGGGCTCGCCGTGCTCGTGGGAGCCGCGCTGGCGGGGATAGGAGGGGCGTATGTCGCTGACGCCTTCCACTACGGGCGCTGGTTCTCCGGGGTTACCGAGGGGCTGGGCTGGATAGCGATAGCGGACGTCATCCTCGGCTACTGGCACCCCCTGGGGGTGCTCGCGGCATGCTATCTAACCGGCCTACTATTCGCCGTCAAGCCCCTGCTCCCAGTCCTCGGCGTGCCGGCGGAGCTCGTGGACGCGGCACCATACCTGGCGGTGCTCGCGGCGCAGGTAGTGGCTACAGTGATTTGTAGGAGGCTGGGGCTGACACCGCCTGCGAGCGTCTGGTGGGGAGAGCTTACCGGGTGAACCCGTATTGCTGGGCCTGGAGCCGGGCGCGTGCAGGCTTGTTGGGGGTGTTAGGGTCTGTAGGCCCCCGGTCGGCGAGCCCATAGTGTTTATAGGTACCTCCTCCGAGGCGGCCATGGAGGGGTTGACGCCCTCCTCCATAAAGACGATGCTTCACGTGCCCCCGCTGCAGGCTCCGAGGCTCGCACCCCTCGCACGCGTGGTTCCGCTGGCCGTGTCTGGCGTGCCTGTCTACTCGCCCAGCCCCGGCCGCCTCTACACGGTGCTTGCACCGGCCCTCGAGGAGAAGGGGTATACTCCCCCACTAGCCATGGTGGAGGCCTCCAGCATCGGGGCGGCGCCCGTGACCCTCGTGCAGCGCCATGTTGCGGAGGCATACTACCATGCTAGGAGGCTCGGCCTGCTCGACGAGATAGGGGCCCTCGGGGAGGAGGTCGCCGAGTACGCTGCAGTACTCTCCGCGCTCACCGGTAAGCCGGTCGACCAGGTACTCCCCGCGGCAAGGTACCTGGCGGCGCACGCGGACTACATGATTCATGGGGCCAGGCTGCTGGGGGGAGTGGTCGGGGTCTATGTCTCGGCGCCGAGGATGACTGCCGGGAACAGGGTTGATGTTGAGAGGGTTGCGAGGGCGTGCGAGGAGTTGAGGAGGACTGGCGGCAGGTATGGCGTTGCAGTCAAAGCGTGTAGGGCGTGGCCGCCTTTCAGCGTCGAGGAGGCCTAGACGGCCCCGAACTTGCTGTACCAGGCCTCATAAGCCTTTATCATGTCCTTCGTTATGCTCGGCCTCCTATTCCTAAGCGCCTCGAGGAAGTCCTGCATCGTTATGGGCCTCGGCTCCCCCTCCCCGCCCGTCTTCTCGAACAGCTCCCTCACCGTCCTAAGGTGGGCCTCCATCACTATGTCCTTTATGTCGCTCCCACTATACCCCTCGGTCATCTCCGCCAGCTTCCTTAAGTCGACGTCGTCGGCGAGCTTCAAGCCCTTCGTGTAGAGCTTGAAGAGCTCCAGCCTAGCGTTGAAGTCTGGTGGCGGGATGTATATCCTCTTCTGGAACCTCCTTATGAATGGCTCGTCGAGCCTCCATGGCTTATTAGTCGCGGCTATGACGTAGACGTGTATCTTCGATGACTTGTCCTGCAGGCCGTCCATCTCCTTGAGGAACTGGTTCCTCACCCTTATCTCCCCGCCGACCTCGTGCTCGTACACGCCCAGGAGGGCGTCGACCTCGTCGATGAATATTATCGCTGGCTTCCCCTCCGAGGCTATCCTCCTTGCTTTCTCGAAGAGCCTCTTAACCTTCTTCTCCGCCTCGCCGAGCCACTTAGACATTATGCTGGCGGCGTCAACGTGCATGAATACGCCGTCGACCTCGTTGGCCACGGCGGCCGCGAGCATCGTCTTACCGCAGCCGGGAGGGCCGAAGAGGAGTATCCCCCGCGGCCAGCCCAGCGGGAAGAGGTCCGGCCTCTTGACGGGGTATACTATCGACTCTATGATGGCCCTCTTCGCCTGGTATAGGTCTGCTATATCGGCGAACGTTATGCTCGGCTTCTTGGTGACTATCCAGTCCTCGTCCCCGCCGGCCTCCTCGGAGCTCGCGTTCGCCGCCGGTAGTTTGAGTCTCTCGAGCTGCTCAACCCTCTCCTCGTACTCCCTTATCAGCTTCCTGTAGAGGCCGGCCAGCGGTATGGTGGGGTACAGCGCCACTATCTTGTGTAGAACCTCTATCGCCTTCCTGTAGTTCTTTATAGCGTCCTCGTACCTCCCCTCCTTGTCGGCCTGCACGGCCGCGACGGCGTATGCCTTTGCTATCGCCTCTAGCCGGTGTAGCCCGGTTGACAAAATGGATCCCTTCTTGGCAGCTGGTTTATTGGCTGCCTCAAAAAGGCCTCAGGCGTCATGCTATTCTTATCAGTCCCTTGTCTGCTAGGCGGTGCAGCGCCTGCATAACCTCCTGCCTTGTGACGCCATACCTCTGCTGGAACTCGTTTATGTCGAGGAAGCCTCCGTGCTCCCTTATGTACTGCATTATTGCCTCCTCGAGCTGCTCGGGCGTCAGCTTCCTCTCCTCCCTCTTGGAGGCGGCTGGCAGGGGTGGTGAGGCTACTATCACGTCCTCCCTCGTCTGGGTCTTCTTCACTATGGGTGGCTCCGGCAGTATCTCGTTGACCTTCTCCTCGGCCTTCTTCCAGGCCTCCCGCAGTATCTCCACCGCGGACTCGCTCAGCACCTCGGGGTTTATGTTGCCGGGGTCGAAGCTCGTCTCTATTATCATTGACCTCACGTTCCTGCTGACCTCGTCGAGTAGCACCGACATTGCCGGGTATAGGCGTTTCACCTGGTCGCGCACTGTCTCCAGCGCGGTTCCGAAGGCCATCAGTATCTTTATGAGCTCGTTGGTGTCCTTGGTGGTCTTGAGCCTCTCCTTCGCCATGGTTATCATGTTCTCCAGTGCGATCACCGCCTTAAGCATGTTCTTTACCTGGCTGACCTCCGTGGCGTATATGCTGGCCCTCTTGTTATCCCCCTTCCTCAGTGACTGTATTATCTCCTCGAAGAGCTGGTCTGACCTCTTCTCGAGATTGTACCTTATGTGCTCGAGCTTGTCCTCCATTA
This sequence comes from Thermoproteota archaeon, assembly GCA_013153145.1. GTDB lineage: Archaea > Thermoproteota > Thermoprotei_A > Sulfolobales > Pyrodictiaceae > JAADEY01. The sequence goes on from JAADEY010000017.1 coordinate 47,347, forward strand.
GCTCGAACTGTATTATTAGGTGGTCTATGTTGTCCATGTGATTAGACTTGTGACCCAGGTTGAAGCCGAAGATGCGGGCAAGTGCTGCAAGCACGCGTGCTTCACCCCTAACCGGCTACATCCCGAGAGAATCATGGCAAGGAGTTGTCGTGGTAAAGAGTGGGGGGTGCTAACACTCAGTAAATACCGGGGCCGCTGCACCGGCCCGGCCAAAAAGACTCCAGCAGGCTCCTTCATTCCCGGCCCCTTCTACCCGGCCGCGGGGCTCCAAGGGGCTTAGCCGACGATGTGTACGGTTACCGGCCCGGATCCCTGCATGGAGGGTGTCGCTGGGCTGCTCCTCTCCGGAGCCTTGTGCTCCTCCCTGGTCTTGACGGCGACCTCTAGGCTGCCCTCCTCAACCGACTCTAGCTGCCTCTTGTACTTCCTTATCTCCTCGAGCTCCTTGGTGTTGCTCTCCTTGGCCTGCCTGAGGGGCTCTATGGCCTGCTTGTATGCCCTCTCGGAGACCTCCCCGGCTATGTAGGATACCTTTAGCTCTGCTATCACGCGGTCGAGCTTGAGGTTCTCATCCTCTATCTCGTGTATCCTCCTGGTTATCATGTCCTTTACCTTCTTGGCCTCGTCTTTTAGTGCCGCTATCTTCGTCTCGAGCTTCTTCTTCATGGCATGGTATACCCTGGCGCTGACCTCACCCCTGTTATACAGCTCCTCGAGTCCCCTGAACCTCTTCACTGCTGTACGGTACTGCTCGAGCACCTTGACTGCCTTCACCTTCCAGTCCGGCTCTACCTCTATCACGCCACCGTTTACCTTTACTGCCTCGGCGGGGAATATGGAGACGGTGCGGTTCTCGTTCTCCACGACTATGTTCTCCACTACTCCATCTACATCGCTCTCGAAGCTTACGAGTCTGCCTAGGACGCGGCCGTAGGGGTCCCGGACGCTGTCACCAACGTATTTCTGTATAACGTCGACGGTTAGTATACGGGGCATCCCCGCACCCGGTCTCTAGGCTTCAAAGCCGGCATTGCACGGTATTTAAGAGGGGAGGGGGTTGGCGAAGCCCTTAGTGATACGTGGCGTACTACCCACCCTCAGGCCGGCGGGCTACGGCTTGAGGGAGTATAGGGTCAGCCTCATAGGCTCTAGTGGGAGGATACTGCTGCAGCACAACTTGTTCCGGGTTGAGGGGTTTAGGCTCCTGGTGCAGCCCGACCCGCTCAGCCCGGGCGTCGAGCTAGTTGATGGAGATGGCTTCCTGGTCTCGTCGCTCGGGAAGAGGATGTGCAGGTTCCATGAGGGTAGGGGCGGCAGGCTGCTCTCATGGCGCTTCTGCACCAGGCCCGCCGTGACGGTGTCCGGGTTCTGCATGGATCACCGCTCCTCGCCGCAGGCGTTGTATGAGAAGTGTAATGCTGGTAGGCTTGATGCATGCCTCGTCGTCGACACGGCGTGGAGGGGTGAGAGTTACAGCGTCTACCTGCTCGACTACGGCTCTAAGAACGTCAAGGTAGGCTTGACTAGGACGTGGAGGCTGCCGTATAGGATTGCTGAGCAGCCCCACCTGGCAGCACTGGAGCTCGGGAGGTATGGTAGCCTCTACGAGGCCAGGATGGCTGAGAGGAGGATTGGGAGGAGCAGGGGGTTCACTGAGGGGATCGGCGTCGACAGGGTTGGTAGGCTTGAGAGGGTCGTGGAGAGCCTAGAGAAGAAGGGCGTCGGGGTGGCCGAGGAGGCTGCGAGGAGGCTCGCGGAGGCAGTCTACAGGGCTACTGGCAGGGGTGGTAGGAGGAACTGCGTGACGATACTCCCCGGCGTGGAGCCCTCCGAGTTCACCCGTGCCAGGAGGGTTAGGGAGCCCGAGCCTCCCCTACGCCTCCTCGGCTACTGGGCCGGGGTCTTCCTCGCGGAGTCCCGTGGGGAGAGGATAGTGTTCGAGGCAGACCAGCTCCTACACAGGGTCGTCTATACCTAGGGATTACTTCCCCCGCAGCCTCAACCCTAGAGCCGCGCTGGAGCCTCTCCTCCCGGGGTCTAGCGCATGTCGTTAGCAGCCTCCTTGACCCAGCCCCATAGGCACCACGCGCAGCCATGCATGGAGGCCTTCTACATAGGCGAGGGGGACGATGTATGGGAGGTGCTCGACGAGGTGGCGGCCCTCTCCCGTGGACGCGGGGCCCTCGTCGAAGTCCTGCATGATGGTGGGAGGGTCTCCCTGCTCATGGGCGACGGGGTGATCCTCGCGGAGAGCCCGATGAACGGGCTCGACAGGGTCCGGGGGAGGGTCAGGGTGGAGGCGTGGATAGCCCCACTCTCCTCGGTCTCCTCCGAGCCCGGGGCGCCGGAGCCGTGATACCCCCCTCTCCCCCAGCTCCCCTCCACACCGGTGTTTGTTGTGGCGGGCGTCGTCTGGGATGGCAGGGAGCTTGACTGGGTAGACCCGTGCGAGGTGAATGACTGCTGTAGGGAGTTCCTACGCGGCGTTGGCGGGAGGTTCCTCACCGGTAGAGTGTTTGAGGAGGCTTTCAAGAGGCTCTTGGAGAGGTATGAGCCCCCACGGGGCAGGCTCATGTTGATACTCCCGTGCAGCTATGGGAAGCCTTACGGGCAGAGCTTCATACACTACCATATACAGTCTGTTCTCGTCAGGGAGGGCTTCTATGGCCGCGTCCACCAGGTCATAGTGACTAATGCGGGGGTTGTGCCTAGGGAGCTTGAGGAGTACTGGCCCTGGTGCGCCTATGACTGGAACCCGGCCTACGAGACGAGGGAGGTTAAGGAGGAGTATGTCAGGGTGCTTGCCTCGAGGCTTGAGAAATACATTGGGAGGTTCAGGGGGTACTACACGGGCTTCGCGGCCTACCTCCGCTGGGACAGTGACTCGTGGAGGGCTGTTAGGCTGGCGTCCTCGAGGCTGGGCATCGAGATCCCCAACCTGGCTCCCCGCAGCGTGCCCGGCGAGGAGGTGTGGGAGGTCAGCCTCCACGGCGTGTATAGGGATCCCGACCTCGTCCTCATAACGCCATCATCTCTTAGGGGTCTTGCTGATGGCCTCCGGAGGCTGCTCGGCTAGTGCGTTGGCGGCACCCAGTGTGGCGCTATTCCGAGCTGCGCGTAGAGCCATAGGAATGCTATCGCGTATGATATGATGCATATCGGTACACCTATCTTCATCCAGCCCGTCATGCTGAACGTGCGCTTGTACTTCTTCTCGAGGTAGCCGGCTGCAACTATGTTTGCCGTGGAGCCTATGACAGTCGCGTTGCCCCAGTAGGTGCCGGCCATGAGCAGCACCCACCAGAGCATGAACACGTTCATGTATGCTCCAAGGGCCTTCACAACCGGTATCAGTGTTGCAACCGCCAGCACGTTGTCCATGAATGCCGTTAGGAAGCCGGCGACGCCGCTCATGAGGAGCATTGCTATGACCTCGTTGCTCGCGGATATCTTGTAGACCGCTGAGGCTATAACCTTCGTCACGCCGGTGTAGGCGAGTGTGCCGACGCTGCCGAAGAGCAGTATGAAGTAGAGGAGCGTCCACCAGTCCACATGGTGCTCGACTATATCCCTTGCATGTCTATGCTCCATGAATAGGGCTGCTGCAGCCCCGAGCAGAGGTACCCCGAGTAGGAGCGCGTTGTGTGGGAGCCCCAGCACCTTTTCGAGGTCGTGGTGCATGATTAGGCCTGCAAGCACGGCTATGAAGAGTGCTAGTGGTGCCTTGAGGTGCGGGCCCCACTTGACCTCCACCAACTTCCTGACCTCCGCCACCTCGCCCCTCTCTATCTTAGCCCTCATCTTCTCTATGTAGCCTTTGAGTACTAGGAGCGCTATCCCTATGATGCTGGCGACTGCTAGTAGGCTGGCCGGCGTGCTCCACCTTATGAAGTCGAGGAAGCTGAAGCCCGCGTTGAATGCTATCAGTACTCCTATCGGGTTTCCTACTACTGTCGCGCTGCTCCCTATGTTGGTGGTGAATACGAGGAATACTATGAATGGTATCGGGTCGACGTCGTATGCCTCGAGGATCCTGAGCATTATGCTCATCGTGAAGAGTATGCTTGTGACCTCGTCGACTAGGGCTGCCATGACGTAGCCTAGGAACAGCAGTATCGCTATGAGTGCAACCGGCTTGTCGATGACTGGTTTAAGCATTGAGGAGATGAGCCAGTCGAAGAAGCCGCGCTTCTCGAGGGCTCCTATTATTATCATCATGCCGACTATGAATAGTATTACGTCTAGCTGGCTGTGCATCACGAGGTGCTCTATGTCTATTGTATGCAGTATGAGCAGTAGTGATACACCGAAGAGCGCGAAGGCGTTCCTAAACGTCCAGTAGAAGAGCGAGCCGGCGATGAATATGGCGAGAACAGTCACGGCGACGACCTGCTTGAACGTCAGCCCGCCCATAACGGCTGCCAGCGCGACGACAGCAACCACTAGGATGTACGCTATAGCCTTCCCTACCTCCCTCAAAACACGCACCAGGTTAACCCCGGGTCACCGGGAGCCCCGAGTAAAATAGGCAGCAGCCAGCCCCTCCGGGGGAAAGCGATAAGAGGAGTCCACGTCCAGTGGTCTACGTTGGAGGGTCTACGCTGATGGGCAGCTATGTGACGATATCAGTTAGGGTTAGGAGGGAGCTGAAGGAGGAGGCTGAGAGGCTCGGCATAAGGCTCTCTGAGTTCCTCAGGAGGGCGCTCGAGGAGGAGATAAGGAGGAGGAGGATTGAGAAGCTGAAGGCCGAGCTTGAGGAGCTGAGGCCAGTACTGGAGAAGATAAGCATAGAGGAGGTTGTTGAGGCGATTAGGAGGGATAGGGAGTCGAGATGAGCCTGCTCTTCGACTCCTGCGCGGTCATAGAAGCCGTTAGGAGGGGTGTCGTGGAGATACTCTTCGACCAGTACATACAGCCTCTGACAAGCTACGAGGTGCTCAACGCCGTCTGGAAAGAGCACCGCCTCCTAGGGAGGCTCAGCAGGGAGGAGGCTGAGAGGCTTGCATCATACCTCCTGAAGCTCCTAGGCTACATGAGGGTGCTCGCGGTTAGGGGCCTGGAGAAGGAGTTCTTCCGCGTGGCGGTCGAGCTCGGGGTGACGGTGTACGATGCGTCATACATAGTCCTGGCGAGGCACTACGGCTTGACGCTCGTCACGGAGGATAGGAGGCTCGCACGCGCGGCGAGAGGAGTCGTGGAGGTTGCTAGCGTCGGGGATGTCACTGGGCGGCGTGCTTAGCTATTACCTCCTCGAACTCCTCCGGGGTCATCTCATCCCTCCTCTTAGGCAGCTTGACCAGCACCACCTCCCTGTCCCTGAGCCTGAGGAGGCGCAGCTCCTCATACGTCTTATACCTGTAGACGTCCAGCTGCCTGAAGCCATGCTTCTCCAGGATCTTCTTGTAGAGCGTGTACCTCCTCGCCACTATTAACCCCCCTTGCCGGCGTCTCTGCACCGGGGAGGGTTAAAGTAGACTCCCCGAGGCTCTCCGGAAATGAGATATATACTGCGTATAGACGCGTACTTACCTGGATGGTCTTCATGAATGCACGTTCCTCAACAGCGATATACGTGAGGGTTCCGAGAAGCCTCCTCGAACGCTTCGACGAGGCTGCACGGAGGAGCGGGCTGACCAGGAGCGAGGCGGTAAGAGAGGCCATGAGGCTCTACATAAAATACGTGAAGGCGTCAAGGCTCCAGCAGCTACGGGGGCTCCTCGCAGCCACAAGGATACCCCCGCGGGAGCTGGACGAGACAGTAATCCTGGGGTGATCCGGTGCCCTCACTCGTCTTCATAGACTCGACGGTGTTCACGAGGCTCCTCCTAGGCAGGGACGGCGCAGACTTCGCAGTAAACCTCTTCTCCAGGATAGAGAGGGGCGTCGACACGGGCGTGACGGACACGCTGGCGCTCTACGAGGCATACGCCAAGACCATAGTAGCCGCCGGGGGAGAGCTCGCAGCGACACACAACCCCTGGGAGGCGGTGAGGCTGCTCGACTCAGACATAGTTGCGAGGAGGATGGCGGTCGACAAGGCAGTCATGGTTGCCTCCTACGTGGAGCACCTAGTCTCCCAGGGGAGGCTCCTAGTCATACCAGTAACCATGGACCACCTTGCGGAGGCCCTAAGGCTCTCCGCGATATACGGCCTAAGGCTCAACGAGGCAGTCCACATAGCAGCCGCCAGGAGCGCCAGGGTACAGAAGCTCGCAACATTCAACGAGAGGATGAGGAGGGTGTCCGGCATAGAGTTCATACCATAGCCGCCTTGGGGGTCGGCAGCCGGGTCGGTGCGCGAAACCGTCCTCACCCATCGGCAGGCCTGGAAAGGGCCCATCTCCTCACACCCGGTAGGGTCGCGAGTGGAGGCGTCGGTGATGGGACTACTCTTCATCACCCCTCACTGGAGGGGTTCACGGAGCCCCCAGCGCCTCATCCATGGAGTAGGCTCTCTGCAAGCCGGTTAAGCCTTTCCCCGATATACCTTATCACCTCGGCCAGCACCCTGCGGTTATCATAGCCCTCCAGCACCTCGAGCAGCTTCTCCCTAGGCCACTTCCTCATCTCCTCAGCAGTCTTGACTAGGAGGGGCATAGCCCTGACAACGTTATCGACTATAGTTATGTCTGCCTTCTGGGCAGTCCTCGATAACGGGTTGAGGTCTATCGCTATAACGAGCTTCCCCATCCTCCTGAGCGCCTCGGTTCTATCCCCGTCCTCGAGGGCTAGGAGCACGACGTCAGCCTTGTAGATGCCCTCCGGGCTAACCATGCCCCTGGGGTGCTCTAGGCCGGGGATCCTCGCCGTGGCGTCGTCGACGCCGAGCACCCTCCTGGCCCCGTGCCTCCTCAGCAGCTCGGCTATCTTCTCGGCCCTCTCACGTGTACGGTAGAAGAGGTTCACCTCTATCAGCGCCCCAGTCGCCTCGGCGAGCCTGGGTATGTGCTCTGCAGCCAGGGCGGCTGTGTTACCGTTAACCGATATGACGGGGTGCCTCGCAGTCAGCAACGCCGCGACGGCGGCGCGTATAGCCTCCACGGCGGGCCCTATAGTCTCCTCCCCGATGAGGTAGTCGAAGCACTCCCCCCTACCATGCGCTATGAGGCCCTGCGGAACCACTATGCCCTCACGGAAAGCCTCTACAAGCCTCTCCCTCACCACGAGGCTCCAGTAGCGTGGATGGCTACGGGGGATCTGCGTAGTCTCACCGTGTAGCCGGCGCCGGAGGGCCAGTATAACCCTGCACCCCTAACAGGCTTCATCGAGGAGACGGCGTCGAGGACGTCCAGCGCATGCCCCCTCTCGGCAACGACGACGAGCAGCTTCTTCTTAACATACCACCCCACAACCCCCCGGACACCTGCCAGCTCCTCGTCGAGGCTGCGTGGGAGCATCCCGAGGGCGAGGGAGAAGCCCCTAGCCTCCTCCAGCACGGTCTCAAGACGCGGGTCCTCGAAGACCCTCCGGAGCCTCGGGGCAGCCTCACGGTAGAGGCGCTCGCCTAGGATCCGGTGCATCTCAGACGTCGTCATCTCGCCGAGCTCAGCGAGTATGAAGGGCAGGTTCTCGATGACGACGTACTCGACCCTGCCGACCCCGGGGGCGCCCGCGGCGAGCCTAAGCTCCATGAACCTCCCCTCAGCCATCGCGGCTACATCACCCAGCCCGGTGCCCGCATAGACCTCGGCCAGGTGAGCGATCCTAAGGCCCCAGAGAGCGCCACGACGGAGAGCCAGGGAGGCTGCAAGGCCAGCAGCCATCGCGGCAGCGGCGCTCACCGCATAGCCCCTACCCGGCCTAGGGCTCCTAACCGGGGCCACAGAAACCCCGACGCCAGCCAGCCTCTCAGCCTCACCCACGCTAGCAACCAGGTGCCGCCCCACAGCCCCCATGCCGCCGGCGCACGCCTCCAGGATTATCGGGGGGTTTAGGAGGAAGCCGACACCAAGGCTCCCCGTCTCGAGGGGATCCGGGGCGTACACGGGGAGCCAGATGGCTGTCACGTGTACGGGCGTGGAGAATAATATGCAAGCGCTACGTCCAGCAGCCTCCTCGCGGCCAGCCTCTTCCCCGTCAAAGGTATGAACCATGTAGCCCCACCCCTCACGGCCACCGCGAGCTCATTCATCCCCGACGCGAAGCCGGCCTCCCCGCGGCCAGCAGGGTTTGCAGCTACTATGTCTACCCCCAGCTCCTCAAGCCTCCTCCGCGCAATACCGGCGAGCTCCTCAAGGCTGGAGGCCGGCTTAGCGGTGAAGGCCACGTTAACCCTGGCCCTGGACTCCCCTATAACGCTCCTAGTCCTCTCAAGCTCGAGCACGAGCCCCTCCCTAGACGGGATCTTGCCCTCAAACCTCCTCCGGGGCCTGAAATCGGCCGGCGCGGCGGCGTGGAATGCTATATCCGTGCCTGGGGACTCCGAGGCCACTGCTTCAGCCATCTCATCTGTTGACTCGACCTCTATGCAGGTGAAGCCGGAGACGCTGCACGCGTACCTGCGCACCGTGTCGAGGACGCCGAGGCTTAGGGGGCCGTGTATCAGCGTGACCCTGGCCCCGCGGGCGTAGGCCTCGAAGGCGAGGGAGAACCCCATGAGGCCCGTCGAGGGGTTCGAGATGAAGCGTACAGAGTCTATATACTCCCTCGTGGGCCCGGCCGTCACGAGCACTCGTAGGCCGGATGCATCCCTCCCACGGAGAGCGACAGCCTCAACGATCCAGGCCAGGGCCTCGACCGGCGGGGGCTTAGCCTTCCCCTCCTCGAGCAGCGGCTCCACGACGACGAGGCCGCCGCACCCCCTCTCCCTCACAAGCCTCAACGCCTCCGCGTAGAGCCCCCCATGCATGGAGGGCGCCGCGATAACCGGCTTCCCGAGGCCTAGGAACTCGTGGGCCGTTGCACTCACCGGGCTAGACGCAAGCCCCTCAACAACCTCCATGAGGGTGTGCAGGGTCGCCGGGGCTATAACCATGCAGCTGCACTCGTGAGCCAAGCCTATATGCTCAATACCACCCGTCAACTCGGTGACGGGCTCAAACCCGGTGGCCCAGTGCAGTAGCCTAGGCCCAACAAGGCTACACGCAGTCCTCGTCATCACGGGGTAGACCCTAGCACCCATCCTCATAAGCAGCCTGGCCAGGTCAACGGCCTTGTATGCAGCAGCACCACCCGTCACACCGAGGACGATGCACTCACCCCTAAGCATGCCGGGCCTAGAGCCCAGTATCGAGAGGCTCGGGTGCAGCCCCAAGCTTCATTTACCTCCGCACCGGTGGGTGAGCTGTGTAACTGGCGGCAGGGCCTGGAGACGCGCGCGGGGTGGGTCTGGTTGGATACAGGTTAAGTCTTGATGGGGTAATCCTCCGCTGCAGCGTCTGCGGAGCAGCATACGAGCCGGACCCCTGGCTCTTCTTCTGCCCCCGGTGCGGCGGGGTATTCGATGTAGTGCTGGAGGAGCCCCGCGTAACCCGGGGGTTCAGGGGCCGGGGGGTCTGGAGGTATAGTGAGCTGATACCGGTGAAGACGCAGCCAGTCACCATGAATGAGGGCGGCACACCACTCATACCCGTACCGAGGCTCGCCGAGGAGAGCGGCGTCGGGGCTGAGCTCTACGTCAAGTATGAGGGCGCGAACCCGACTGGTAGCTTCAAGGACAGGGGCATGACGGTCGCGGTGAGCCTCGCGAGAGCACTCGGCGTCAGGAGGGCCGCGGCCGCCTCGACGGGCAACACGGCCGCCTCCGCGGCAGCCTACACGGCGAGGGCGGGGATAGGGCTCACACTCGTACTCCCAGCCGGCAAGGTGGCTAAGGGTAAGCTTGGCCAGAGCATACTGCACGGCGCAAGGATACTGGAGGTCGAGGGGGGCTTCGACGAGGCGCTCAGCGTCGTCGTCGAGTCCGTGAAGCGCTACGGCTACTACCCATTAAACTCCTTCAACGCCTGGAGGCTGGAGGGCCAGAAGACCATAGCCTTCGAGGTCTACGAGGAGATAGGAGTCCCCGACTACGTCATAGTACCAGTAGGCAACGGGGGCAACATATCAGCTATATGGAAGGGCTTCAAGGAGCTCCTAGAAGCAGGCCTCATAGACAAGCTGCCCCGGATGATAGGGGTGCAGGCGGCCGGCGCCGCGCCGCTGGCGGACGCGTTCCTCCAGGGCCTCGACCACCCACTCTTCAAGGACCACCCGGAGACGAGGGCCACTGCGATAAGGATAGGGAAGCCCATAAACTGGGCTAAGGCTATGAGGGCTGTGAGGGAGTCCGGCGGGGTCTTCGTCAAGGTCAGTGACGAGGAGATAATGAAGGCCCAGAGGATGCTCGCCAGGCTAGAAGGGATAGGAGCCGAGCCCGCCGGCGCGGCGGGGGCAGCGGCACTAGCCAGGCTAGCGGCTCAAGGGCTCCTGGAGAAGGGGGAGAGGGCAGTCATAGTCGTCACCGGCCATGCCCTCAAAGACCCGGAGGCAATGATGGAGGCGCCAACCGAGACACTCCACGCAGGGAGCGTGGAGGAGGCGGTGAAGCTACTAGGCCTCCACTAGAACGAGTGTACGGAGGGGCCTGGAGGGTGCTCAAGCTACTAGGAGTACCCTTCGCCATGGCTACCCAGCACCCCGACTCAGCCTCAAGGAGGATAACCGCGCAGGGCGAGGTAGAGGAGGCCGTAAACGACCTACTACCCCTCAGCAGGGGAGGCTACGGCTGCGACGAGAAGATGGTCGACTACGAGGGCAAGCTAACCCCATACCACCAGCCACAATGGATAGTGGAGGCGCTCGCCAGGGTCGGGCTGAAGCCGGGCGAGGACTACCTCATCACACCCAGGATACCGGCAGAGAGGCTCGAGTCCGGCGAGAGACAGGTCATGGTTATCTGGAGCAGCCTCGTAGCCAACAAGCACAGCATACCCCTCGGGGGCCAGGCAGTCAAGTACATGATACACCCCATGACCGGTACCTCGAGGGAGCTCGTAGCGGCGCAGAGGAGGATAACCAAGCTAGAGAAGTTCGCCGAGGAGGAGCTAGGCCTCAGGCTCGAGGAACCGATAAAGATCATACCACTCGTGGAGGACGTGGTGAGGCACTTCCACGTAGACAAGCTGATGCACGGCCTCCACTACAACGTAGCGAGGACAGAGGGCCTCCTCTACGACTCCTACAGGATACTCCTCGGGAAGAGCGATGCAGCCCTATCATTCGGCCACCTCGCGTCAACAATATCCCTCATAACGGCCATATCGAGGCTCTACGCCTGGGGCTTCAGCGAGAAGGTGAGGGTATACCCCATACTAGGGGTGGGCAAGCCCCCATTCCGCGGCCACCTAGCACCCGAGACGGTGGAGGAGTTCACCAGGCAGTACAGCGGCTACTTCACAGTCACCATACAGTCCGCCCTACGGTTCGACACGCCGAGGAAGCTATACGAGGAGACCATAGAGAAGCTGGCTGAGGGGGTGGGCGGGGAGCCGAGGAGGATACCGCCAGACCTCGAGCCCGTCCTCGCCGAGGCGGCGAGGCACGCTGCGGCCGAGTACCTCCGCTTCCTCCTCAGGGCGGCCGACCGTATAGTCGAGGTAGCCAGGCTAGTACCCTCGAAGAGGGATAGGATGCCGATGGAGAGCTACTCCAGAGACGTCTCGCAGGCGATAGCATTCACGCTCGACAAGCAGCTGATAAGCCTGGGTAGGGGCCGCATACCGCTCCCAAGGGCGATAAAGTTCACTGCGGCATGCTACACCATGGGCATACCCCCCGGCCTCATAGGCCTCGGCAGGGGGCTTAGGAGGATAAGGGAGAGGCTCGGCGGGAGGATACTCGAGGAGATCATAGAGCTGGCGCCACTCCTACGCCTAGACGTCGAGTACGACACAGCATACATGAGCCCCGAGCTCGCCAAGACCTATCTGCCCGAGAGCCTAGTCGAGGAATACATGGAGGACGCGAGGCTCGCGGCAGACATACTAGGAGTAGGCGAGCCCGAACAACCACCGGACGAGTACTTCGACACCCTGTGGAGGGTCAGGGAGTGCATCAAGGAGGGCCCATGCCCGAGGATAGGAGACCTGATAGACGAGGCGGGGGCGGTGAGGGGCTTCCTGGGCTGAAGGGCTACGACCCGGTCGAGCTAGCCGATAGGGTTGAGGCGAGGGTGTGCAGGGACTCCGAGAGGATGTACTATAGGTTCCGGGCGGCGAGGTTCTACGGCGGCATAGCAACCGGCGACGTCATGGGCTGCAACCTCCGCTGCATCTTCTGCTGGAGCATGCATGGCTGGGCGGGGCGTACTGGGAGGATGTATACAGCGTGGGAGGCTTGGGAGAAGCTACGCGGCATAGCGAGGAGCAGGGGGTACCGCAGGGTTAGGCTCAGCGGCGGCGAGCCAACCATAGGGTTCCGGCACCTCGAGGAACTGATAGGCTACGCGGACTCCGAGGGCTACCTCTTCATACTAGAGACAAACGGCATACTCATAGGGGCAAGGAGGGAGTATGCCAGGAGGCTCTCAGCCTACAACAACCTCCACGTAAGGGTCTCCATAAAGGCGTGCAGCCCCGAGTGGTTCCACCGCCTAACCGGGGCGAGGCCCGAGGCCTGGAGGTACCAGATAGAGGCCCTCAAAAACCTGGCAGACTATGGTGTAAGCCACCACGCAGCCATAATCCTCGGCTTCGGGGACAAGCAGTGCTATAGGAGCCTCGTAGAGGCGCTGGAGGAGGCTGACCCAGGGGTCACAGCGCACCTCGAGCCGGAGGTGATAGTGATGTACCCGAGCGTGGAGCGCAGGCTACGCGCGGCGGGCCTCTGGCCCACCACCTATGCGAGGCCACCCTAAGACCTCGATAAGGGCTCCTGCAGCACCTTCATCAACGCCGCCTCGAACCGCCTCGCAAGCCTCCTACTCTTATTATTCCTCCTCGGGAAGACTATCATGTACTTTATCTTGGACATCGATGCCTCGACCTTGACCTCGACGTCAGAGTCCAGGTTGGCCTTGAGCACGACCGCAGGTATATCGGCCTCATCTATGTTGGCGTTAAGCTCCATGGACACCGGCTCTATCCTCGCCCTCACAAGCGCCTTAGTGAACGCGAGCACCGCTGCATTGAACGCGCTCTTCAGCTCACCGTAGTCCTGCATCCCGGGGGCCTCCTTGGCCACCTCCTCGTAGTAGTCACCCTCCTCATCCTCCTCGGCGCCCGTGAAGACCCTGGGGCCCGGCGCCGTTATTATCACCTGCTCGTACTCGCTCCTGATCGGGTAGAGTGCCTCGACGATCTTCTTATCGGCGGTAGACCTGCTGGGCAGGGCGGCCACCTCGGGTACCCTACCCAGAGGCTTCCCTGGTTATATGGTGTGTTGACACGCCTGCATACTACTCACCCCCCTCCTCACCACCCCTCCTATGCAGCACCACGTTCACAGTATTCCTCGGCACCTTCAACACCCTCTCACCAACCATGCACGGCACGTATAGGAGGCTCAGCGTGTCAACCTGCACCGGGTTATTGTAGAAGTACAGTGTCTGCAGCAGCCCCTTCGCGACCAGCAGGTCGGCCTCCTTAAGCCTCTCATAGATGAACCCCGCCTCCTCCGGCAGTATCGTCGCCTCACCGTCACCGGTCACGAGTATCTCGTCGGCAAGGCTCCTAGCAGCACTATAGCCGAGGTCGTCCTTAGTCACGAAGTTCTGGAACTCGCTCCCACGCACAACAAGCGTTATACGCGCACCATACTCCTCCCGGAGTATCTCCAAGAGTATCTCGTCATAGGGTAGCTCGTCAACACTACCAGTGAGGTAGAAGACGTGAGGGCTCCCGTGAAGAAGCGCGGCCACAGCATCACTATCATCAATCCCCATCCTCGCACCAACAACATCCACGGCGTGGGGAGGCTCCGGCGACGCAACCAGGAAGTGCGGGCCGGGCTGCATCCTAGTAGCAAGCGCCGAGGCGATCAACGCCAAGCGGAGCCTCTCACCCTCCTTCTCAACAGTCTTCAACATGCCACGAATAGTCCTAGCAGCTTCAGCGGCGACACGATACCTCCTCTCCTTCTCCTCAAGACTATAGATGCTCCTCCTAGTACTAGCCAACAACCTCTTATAAGACATGGTCGCCGTCAACGCGAGCTCTATATGAGGACCAGTATACAGGTTAACAGTGTTAACAACATCATGGAAGACGGCAAGCCTCTCAGCATCATCACCAATACTCTTCTCAATATCAAGAGCCCTCGAAGCAAGTATACACGCAAGACACGAGGGAGTCAGCTTCAAGCACTGCACCTCACAGCCAAGCCATACCTATACAACACCCCGGCACACCCCGGGGGGTGTTAAAGACACGGATCCCTCCCCACCAGGCCCGGCGGGAAGGGCCACCACCCCCTCCAAAGAGGGGGAGGACGCGCTAGCCCTCCCCGCCGCTCCTCTGCTGCCGGTACCTCTTAATCGCCTCCTCTATCCTCTTATACGCCTCCTCGACGCCCCGCCACTCCTTGACCTTGACCCACTTGCCTGGCTCGAGCTCCTTGTAGTGCTCGAAGAAGTGCTTTATCTTTGCCTTGACTGCCTCTGGTAGATCCTCAACGCTCTTGATATCCTTGTACGTCGGGTCGAGCTTGTCCTTCGGGACGGCTATGATCTTGCTGTCCGGGCCCTCCTCATCCTCCATGATTAGTACGCCGATAGGCCTGGCCTCGATGACGCAGCCCGGGATCACCGGCTCCCTCGAGAGAACGAGCACATCGACCGGATCCCCATCCTCCTCGAGAGTGCCCGGCACGAAGCCATAGTTGAACGGGTAATGCATGGCAGTATAGAGGAACCTGTCAACCTTGACCACGCCAGCCTCCTCGTCATACTCATACTTGACACTACTACCCATTGGGATCTCAACGAACACATTGACAACCTTTGGGGCGTCACGACCAGGGCCTAGAACCTCGTGAATGCTCCCCCTAGAAGCCATGAACCCACACCGTGTGCTGAAGGGAGCCCCACGGCGAGAATAAAATGTATCACAGCCCGCTCAAAATACGAGGCAAATCAAGCCCCCAGGGACAGGAGGGAGAAGGAGGGGGCGGCGAAGGCCGCAAGGGCGCTTCACTCGGGCGGTGAGGAGGTTACGCACATGCGAGCCCCCGGGGGGCTGTGAGCGCGCCTACCTCGCCGAGCCGTCCTTCCGACGGTGTTGAAATAGTTATGGGGGAGGAGGGGGAGGGGTTAGCCGTCATGTGGGTATCAGGTTTCTCTCTATGAGCTCCCTTGCGACCGTTGTGAGTGTCTTCTTGTCTATCCATGGCTTTATCTTCCTCACCTCCTTTACGAGCTTCTTTATGTTCTTCGCGAGCTCCGGTGACTCGTCGAGGATCATCAGTATTGTCGCTGCTGCCTCCAGCCAGTCCTCCTCCTTCCCTCTAAGCCACTCGACCAGCTCCTCTTCGAGGGGTGTTGGGTTATGGAGCGAGGCGAACCTCTCAATGGCTTCATCGCCCTGCCTCGCGAGCATATAGTATATCACTGCAAGGCTCGGCGAGTAGGGGCCGTAGGCGTACATGCCGTACTCGAATGCCTTGTACGCCTCGATGCCTGCGGCCCTCAGTATGTATACTATCTTCTGTATCCTCACCCTCGGCCCCCTCGACTGGCCGAGGATGTCGCTGGCCCTCAGCCCAAGCCTCCTGATAACCCATGCAACCGTCGCTGGCAGCTCGACAGCCTCACTCCTCTGGCTAACCATCCCCCCGTGCACCAGATGCTAAGCACACCCCATACCACTCTTATTATCAAAGCGCTGAGGCGGCCTCCACCGGCCGCCCCGACGCCCTATACGGCTCTATGGCGTTTACGTAGGTCTTTGCATACCTCTTGGCGAGCCCTGCAACCTCGTTGACCAGCTCCCTGCCGGGGCTGCAGTGCCTCCTACACCACTCCCTGTCCCTGGGGTCGGTGTGTGGTGGGCCTAGGAGGGGGTTCACGACTATATACCAGGTCGTGTTCCTCAGCCTCCTTGAGGCCTCGCTGAGTGCCTTCTTCAGGGCCTCTAGGTATCCATGTATGTTCCTCGGTACCGGTATCCTGAGCTCCACGGTTATCTTCTCCCTGGCTAGTATCTCCAGGCTCTCAAGCCAGTTCCTCCAGAGCCTCTCCGATGCGCCGCCGGTCATAACCCTCCAGGGAACCTTGAGGTCTGTCGCAGCATGCTCTATGAGGCCTACAAGGATCCTCAGCCTCCCCGGCATGGTGAGGTTGCTGTTGAGGCTGCACGGCACCGGGCTCCCACGGAAGAGTTCACGGAGAGCATCGGCCTGGATTAGGGGCTCCCCGCCAGTCACGTGGAGGTAGTCGACCAGCCGGGCAGCGTGCCCCAGCTCCCAGAGGACACGCTCCACACCCACCCAGTGGCAGGGGGGCTCATGGCGGTCGGCGAGCCGCCAGTTGTGGCAGAAGGGGCACCTTAGGTTGCAGCCGCAGAGCCACACCGTGAACGTCGCCTTGCCCTTCACGTCTATTAGGCTCACGCTCTTCCATCCGGCGAGGTAGAGCTTCACAAACCACCCCTATGCTAGCAGCTCTACGCCGGGGGCGCCGGGTTAGGGAGAGGGGGTCTTCTAGAACCGGTTAACACCTGGGCAAGGGGGTTCAGCTTATGAGGCGGTAGACTAGCCTATCGCCGCTCCTCTCGACGAAGTATATCGCGGGCTTCAACGCCTCCAGGTCGGCCCTCGTAAACCCTATTGTCATGAGGTAGTTCTCCGCAACCCTGCCCAGCTCGTGGCTATGGCACTTGATTAGGTGCCGTGGAAGCGTCAGCGTCATGACTACCCAGACGCCGTCGTTGAGCAGCCTCTCCCGCAGCGCCTCCGTCGGGGCCTTCACCCCGAAGACCAGGAAGGGCGGGTCCTCGAGCAGGAGTATGCTCTTCCTAGGCAGCACGTCTATAATCCTCTCAAGGACGTGGTACGCCACCTCGTCCTCCGGGCAGGCGCTCAGGCTCTTACACGTCGGCGGCTTCCCGATTATCCTGCGGAAAGCGAGCAGCTGGTACCGTGTAACCATGTGGTGGCCTAGGCTCATACTCCTAGTATCCGGCGCGAGCGAGGCTATATCGTTGCAGAGCATGAACGCCCTCCTAAACACCGTGAAGACCGGTGTACGCGCCAGTATGCCAAGTATAGCCCCCAGCCCTATCAATGTGCGGCGGTCGACATCCCTAGACTCTATGAACTCCGCCATGTTGTCAAGCAGCCTGACAAGGTCTAGGAACGTGTAGGGGAGCAGGACTGCATGCCTCCACGCAGGCTCCCCCTCAACGTAGACCTTCCCACGCCCCCGGTACTCCACCCTCCCGCTCCCAGCGGTGACCGTGAAGCCCTTCTCGAGGCCCGGGAAGAGGGTCTCAACCAGCCAGCCGGCGTCGGCCGACTGGCTTATCCACGTGTAGAGGTATAGGCTGCGCAGCAGGCTCTTCTTGCCGCTCCGGGGCCCACCCATGATAATTGTTAGGGGGCGTAGCTCAAGCTCTATCCTTGGCAGCCCAAGAAGACCCGTTACGGTCACGGGTACTCCAGGGGCACCCTTCGCGCGAGCCAGGGTATGCATTTCTCCCTGCCCCAGCGCCCCACTCAAGTCACTACAGCCCTCCACACCCCTTATCTACCTACCCCAACCACCCCCTCCCACACCTTATCCTCCACTATTCAACGCGAAAACCCAACACCTACTATCCCCCGGTCGCACACAAACATGAACGCTAGTTGTTTCAGGCAGCTAACTGCAAGAAACACTACAGAACCAGGCCTCCCCCACACCCGTACAAGCGTACAGGGAGGTGAAAGAATGCACCGGCCAGGGCCCCGGGGGAGGGGCTAGACGGCCCTCACCAGCTTCCTCCCTGGAGGCCTTACCTTGTAGAGTATCCTGTAGCCGCAGTTCGGGCACTTAATGCTACCTATGTACTCGAGGTCCTCCAGGCTTACCTCGTGGCCGCACCTCCCACACTTGTACTTTATCAGGGACTTGTCGCGTATCGGCTCATACTCCATGACGCCCTCGGGGGTTATCTCCTCGGCCACCGTCCCCGTCCACCCCACCATCACCGTAGCCGAAACCCTTAAAATACAATACCCAGGGGTCTAGGAACCGGCCTAGCCTCTCCCTAGCCCACTGTGAGGTGGCTGGAGAAGCCCATGAAGGATCTATCAAGCCTGTGCGGGGGTCTCCCACCGGAGCTCTGCGAGCAGCTGTCAATGGAGCAGCAGGTCATCAAGATAAAGCTCGAGAAACGCCGCTACGGCAGAGAAGTCACCATAATCGAGGGCATAGACCCCAAGCAGTTCAACCTCAAGAAGCTAGCCTCCCAGCTCAAGTCGAGGCTAGCAACCGGAGGAACATACAAGAACGGCAGGATAGAGCTGCAGGGCGACCACCGCCACCGCGTCAAGGAAATCCTAGAAGAGATGGGGTTCCCGCCAGAGAACATCATAATAGTCGACTAACAAGGGGGATTGTTTTTCCACATCCCCAGCCCCTCCAACCAACAGGCCCCCGGCGCCCCCGCGCGTGAACGCCTCTCCGAGGCGCCTCGCCCCTCCTTTTTCCCCTCCCTCTCCCGCCAACACCGCGTCATACCATGCCAATGCTCCTGAGCAGAGCAGGCCACGGATTAATACGCGGGGCACCACGTGTATGGTATCACTCAGGCCTGCATACCAATAATGGCGTTGTCATCGATAACCCCTGCTGGTGGCGGCATTAAGCTTACCTCACCCATAGCCCCAGCATAGGACACGGTGAAGCCTGGGATAAGGGGGTGTGAGTGGGTTGCCTTGTGAGAAGCCGGTTAAGGTTCGTGACCCGACTACCGGTAAGGAGGTTGAGCTAGTCCCCATAAAGGTGTGGGTCCTAGCACCCAAGGGGAGGAAGGGAGTAAAGATAGGCCTATTCAAGAGCCCAGAAACCGGCAAATACTTCA
>JAADEY010000011.1 GCA_013153145.1 Thermoproteota archaeon
TGAAGTATTTGCCGGTTTCTGGGCTCTTGAATAGGCCTATCTTTACTCCCTTCCTCCCCTTGGGTGCTAGGACCCACACCTTTATGGGGACCAGCTCAACCTCCTTACCGGTAGTCGGGTCACGAACCTTAACCGGCTTCTCACAAGGCAACCCACTCCACCTCGCTTACCTGGTTACCCGAATCCTACTAGTCGGCCTCATTACCTATAAACACTTTACGATTTGGACTAGCTGTGTAGAGAGGTGAGACGATAGTCGAGAAGGGGTAGGCGTGGCCTGCCGGTCTCTGTGGGGGGTCTAGAAGGTCTTTCTCCCGCATGCTACAGACTTAAGTTATCCTGAGGCATGCATAATAGGTTTTAACAGTATCTACATTATCCTTCCCGGCGGGTTGGGTTTGGCTCGGGGCAGGCTGCTCGGCTGCGCCGATGCGCCGGGCAAGGTAATACTCTTCGGCGAGCACTTCGTTGTTGAGGGTGTGCCTGCTATCGCTACTGCTGTCGGTCTCCGGGCCCGGGCCTGCGCCTATGAGGTGGAGGGGCTGGGCGGCGTGTTTGTATATTCGAGCGTTTTCGACGAAAGTCTAAGGGTGTTCCCCTCCTCCAACCCCAAGGTTATGAACTTCCACGAGGTTGTAAAATATATACACAACATGCTAGGTATAGACGAGCACAGGGACATACTTGTAAGAATAGACTCGGCGATACCGCCGGCGGCCGGCCTAGGCAGCTCGGCGGCCACTGCGGTAGCCTTCGCCGCAGCCTACGCCCTCGCCTACGGCGTTAGACTGACGCCGGAGGAGGCCTCCAGGGCGGCCTATGAGGCTGAAAAGATTGTTCACGGCAGGCCGAGCGGCATAGACAACACAATAGCCGCCCAGGGCGGGACTATACTCTACAGGAGGGGGGCTGGCTTCGAGAGGATCAGACCCAGCCTTGAGGGCTGCAGGCTCGTTATAGCGGACACGGGCGTGAAGAGGTCGACGAGGAAGGCGGTTGAGCTTGTGCTCGAGAGGAAGAGGAGGCTGAGGAGGCTCGGCGACGCGATATACGAGACTGCAGCCCTCCTCGTAGAGGAGGCTAGGAGGGCCCTTGAGGAGGGGGATGCCGAGCTCCTAGGCATACTCATGGATGTCAACCAGGGCCTCTTGAACGCCATGGGGGTGTCGATACCACGGATAGAGGAGCTCGTGTATAGGGCTAGGAGGGCCGGCGCCTACGGAGCTAAGCTGACCGGCGCCGGGCTGGGAGGCTGCGTGATAGCATTAACCTCCACTCGCACAGCTGATGCTGTGAGTAAGGCTCTAGAGGAGGCCGGGGCTAGGACATACATCGCCGAGCTGGATGCGCCAGGACTGAGGGTTGAGCCTTGCAGGGGGTGACTGTGCCCGTAGTACTGCCGCTCGTAGTGCTGCTAGTGTCGCTCGGCCTACTCCTTGTCTACCTCTTCGCGCGGCTGGCGATGAGGGGCTCCGAGCACCCCCTGAAGAACCTGCGCTACGAGGCGGGGAACCCTCCCCGTGGGCGCGCTAGGAGACCAATACTCAAGCAGTACTATGCATACATACTCCTATTCCTCGTCGTAGAGCCGCTCCTCGTACTCCTATACCTAGTCGCGCTGACCACTCCATCAAACCCGGTGGCAACTGGAGGATGGATCCTCCTATCAACCGGGATCGTGACACCTATACTCGTGTATACTCTCCGGAAGATGCATGAAGGGGGTGTCTAGGCCTACTTGCCCTGCATAGGACGGGTCCTCGTAGGACTCCTAGAGGAGGCTGCAAGGAGGGCTGCAAGGCTCCTCGCAGACTCCAGGCTCCTCCGCGAGGTGAGGGACTGGGCTACCGCCTTCAGCCTCTGGCCAGTACACCTTACTACGAGCTGCTGCGGAGCAGAGTTCGCCGCGGCCTACGGTCCACGCTACGACCTCGAGAGGATGGGCTCCCTGCCCTTCACCTCTCCCAGGAACACTAACCTTATGATAGTCGAGGGCACGCTCACCATAAAGATGGCTAGGGCCGCGAGGATAGTGTGGGAGCAGATGCCGGAGCCCAGGTTCGTCATAGCTATAGGGGCCTGCGCGTTCACTGGGGGAGTCTTCTACAACAGCTACAATATAGTGAGGGTGCAGGACGTCCTCCCAGTCGATGTCTACGTCCCAGGGTGCCCGCCACGCCCCGAGGCCATAGCTAGGGCTATACTCGTCCTGCAGGAGAAGATAAGGAGGCATGAGTACCGGAGGGGCGTTGACGTCGAGGATAAGTCGAGGCTGCGTGAGCTCATGGAGCCCGTTTACCGCGAGGCTGAGCAGTGGCTCCGGGAGCGTAGAGAAACCCTTCCTCGGAGACCCTGAAGTCCTTGCGCAGCGGGTAGACCCCGCGCGGCCAGTCCGGAGGCAGCAGGAGGTGGCGTAGGTCCGGCTGCCCTATGAACATGACTCCGAGCATCTCATGCACCTCCCTCTCCTGAAGGTCTATGCCGGGCCACACCTCCCGGAGGCTGGGCGCCACCGGCCTATCCCTCGGCACCTCGACCTCTACGCCAGCGACGAGTGAGGGGTCATCGGGGCATGCCGCGGTGTATGTCAGCCTTATAGTGTTCTTCTCCGGCTCATCCACGCCTATCAGTGAGAGGAACAACTTGTACCCACAGCCCGCGAGTCTCTCCGCCGCATCCCTCAGCTCCTCGATGCTCTCGAGGACTGCTACCTCGGCGCCCTCGACGGCCGCCCACCTTGAGGCCTCCAGACACTCCCTTGCAGGCCTGCATGCCATTGTCCTTCTCCTGCCCCAGTGGTTTGATACGCGCCCTCCCGTTTAAGGAGTGAGTTTTTAGATGGAACGCGTTGCACGCTGTCCACACTATCGTGGAGTATCTCTATGCTGCGGCTAGGCCCAGGGATCATTGCTAGGAGGGTTGGCGCTGAGGGCGGCTACGACGTGTTAGAGGTCTTCATAGGGCCGCAGCACCCCGCATCGGGCCATATGAGGCTCATCGTTAGACTTGACGGCGACGTGATAGTGTCTGTCGACCCCGATATAGGCTACGTGCATAGGACTATGGAGAAGCTCGCGGAGACCAGGGAGTATGTCCGCATAATACCATTACTGGAGAGGATGACGATAATAGACTCGTGCAACGTGACACTACCCCTAGTAGAGGCCATGGAGACGCTCCTAGGAGTAGAGCCTCCCCCGAGAAGCGTCTACCTACGCACGCTGCTCTGCGAGGTGAACAGGATAGCAAGCCACCTCTACGGCCTAGGCATAGGATCGGTCATGCTTAACCACTCGACGATGTACATGTGGGCTTTCGGCGATAGGGAGGTCTGGCTCACGATCGCCGAGAGGCTCACCGGCGCCAGGCTGACCCACACCTACATACTGCCCGGCGGCGTGAGGAGGGATATGCCGCAGGGGCTCCGGGATGATATTGAGAAGGCGTGCCGCTACATGGAGAGGAGGCTGAAGGAGTACGAGAAGATCTTCCTGCGCAACCCCGTAGTCGAGTCTAGGCTGAGCGGCGTCGGCGTCTTGAAGGCCTCGAGGGCTATTGAGCTCGGCGTGGTCGGGCCCAACCTGCGGGCAAGCGGGGTAAGGTATGATGTAAGGATGACTGGCTACGCCGCATACGGGGATATCGGCTTCGAGCCCGTGGTCGGCAGCGAGGGGGATTGCCTGGAGCGGATAAGGGTTAGGATCGAGGAGATAAAGGCAAGCATATCAATCATACGGGGGCTCCTCAAACAAATGCCGGAGGGGCCGTTCTTCTCGGAGAGGTTCACAAGACTCCTACCACCAAAACTTAGGAGGATAGTCGAGGAGGAGGGAAGAATCAAGCTGCCCGGCATGTATGTCAGGCTTCGGCCGAGGAACGGGAGGGTCATTAGGAGGGGGGAGGCTGCACGCGGAGAGATAACATACTACCTTGAGGCGAGGGGAGGCTTCAAGCCCTATAGGGTTAGGGTTGTGACGCCAAGCGCTAGGAATGTTGTATTGTTCAGGGAGCTGCCCCCGGGCCACCGGTTGATGGATCTCCCCGCGATCTATGCCAGTATCGACTACTTCCCGCCGGAGGCTGATAGGTGATGAGCGGGCTTGTTGAGAGCCTACTGCTCGGCCTCGTATTCCCCGGTATAGGAGCCGGGCTCGTAACGATACTCTTCATGATATGGTTTGAGAGGAAGTTCACTGCAAGGGTTCAGAGGAGGATAGGGCCCCTCTACGTCTCCAAGAGGCTTCACGGAGTGCTCCAGCTCCTGGCGGACGGGTTGAGGTTCCTCTTCCAGGAGCCCATCGTCCCCGTGAGCGTCGATAAGGCCGGCTTCCTGGCAGCACCCATACTCGCGGTCGTGCTCGCCGCAGCCGCGCTACTCTTCCTTCCAGCCGCACCAGGGCTAGCAGCCATACCCACGAGGTATAACACGCTTGCATTCCTCGCCCTGATGGCTGTCACGCCCCTACCCATAATCATAGCTGGCTGGGCATCGGATAACAAGTTCAGCCTCATAGGGGCGTTGAGGGAGGCGTTCCTTAATGTTAGCTATGAGCCGGTCATATTCGTCTCCATACTAGCCATGATAATACTCTACGGCACGGTCGACGCGACAAGGATGGTTGAGGCGCAGGCAGCTGTGCCGGGGGTTATTGCAAACCCCCTGGCGGCGTTCACATACCTAGTCGCCGTCATGGCTGCGACCGATAGGCCTCCATTCGATATAGTGTTTGGCGAGCAGGAGATCGTCAGCGGGCCCTACACTGAGTATAGCGGCATACTCTTCGGCTACACCATGATGAGGGACTACCTAAACCTCTACGCGTTCTCGATATTCTTCACGCTCGTGTTCCTCGGGGGATGGCTGCCGGCCCGGAGCCTCCCCCTGGCACCCCTCATAGTCTACGTGAAGTCGGTGGCTGTGATGGCTCTGCTGGTCACGTTCCGCTCGATATACTGTAGGCTTAGGCTTGACCATGCCCTACGCCTCCTATGGCGCCTAATACTCCCACTGGGCCTAGCCGCACTCGCGCTCAGCGCTTCACTCACAATCCTGCATGGAGGCTGGCTCCCCCATGCCTAGCTCTATCCGGAGGCATATAGACGCGATAGTCACGGGGTTCAAGCACCTACGCTACCCACCCCTAACACTCAGCTATCCCGAGGCGGTAGAGGAGAGGCCGCCCGGGTACCGGGGCTTCATCCTCTACGAGCCAGAGAAGTGCCTCGGGTGCGGGCTATGCGCCCAGATATGCCCGGCCAGGGCGATCAAGATGCATGTACAGGGTAGGAAGAGGAGGCCGGGCTATAGCATGGCTAGGTGCATCTTCTGCGGCCTTTGCGTCGACATATGTCCTGCCGAGGCGCTGGAGCCGAGCAGTATCCACGACGAGGCATTCGAGGTCGTGGAGCACATGGAGCTGGACCCGGAGGAGTGGGGTCAGCGTAGCAGGGAGCTTAGGGGGCGTAAGCCCGCTGCGAGGGTGGTTAGGCCGGTTATCGACGAGGTCTGGGGGATTAGGTATGAGCGTGTGGGTTGACGCTGCTGCAGCAGCGCTTACACTCATAGCGGTGGTCTCTGCTGCCGGGATAATAGCGGCTAGGAGGACTTTCTACAGCGTCTTCTGGCTTGCCGGCGTCGGGCTTGCAGTTGCCGGCTTCATGGCCCTGCTCGGCTTCACATACCTGGCGGCATTCCACCTCATAGTCTATGTGGGGGCCGCAGCCTCCTTCATAGCCTTCACGCTCCTCATGCTCGGCGAGGAGGCCGAGGCAGGCGAGGAGGCGCATGACCCTAGGAAGCTTGGGTTGGCCGTCCTGCTAGCAGCTATACTCTGGTTCCCGGTCGCACACGTCGTGCTACGCCACCCGCCCCTGCCCGGGAGCGTGGAGTGGAGAAGCGTGGCGTCTATGCTTACCGAGAGACTATGGCTCCCCCTGCTAATCACTGTTGTGGGTCTCTCGGCCGCCCTCGTGGAGGCTATAACACTTACGCGTGGGGGTGAAGGAGAGTGATTGAGGGGGTTCTTATCGCTACGACGATATTCGTGCTCATGGTTGCAGGCATATACGGCATACTCGTCTCCAGGAACATGATAAGGCTCCTCATATGCGTCGAGACACTATTCAACGCTATACTGTTAAGCATAGTTGCTGTGGGCGCCTCGACTAGCAGGCTGACAAGCTTCGGGCTCCTAGGCCTCATGGCAATAGTCTTAACCGCTGTGGAGGTAGCTGTCCTCACAGCCGTGCTCGTCCTCCTCT
>JAADEY010000042.1 GCA_013153145.1 Thermoproteota archaeon
TTTATGACTATAACATGCTGCGTATTGCTCTAAATACCTCTTCCTGTTGATCTTTGCCCTATTCATGGATCCGGTGTGTCTTGTTTATTTCTGCTAGGGGTTTGGCTGCGTCCTCGGCTACTTTGTAGAGTTTTTCTGATGCTTGTATTGGGTCTCCCTTTGTCTATGGTGTTCTAGTGCTTCTTTGAGTAGTCTTCGTAGTTTATCGGGTCCGTTGGTTGTCATGTTGTCTTCCCTTTTTCTAGGCGGTGTAGCGCGTAGGTGAAGAGTCCTGCCGCTATTATGCCGAGGGCTATTGGTTTCCATGGTGTTAGTGTGTTTGGTGGTCTTAGTTTCACGTTGAGGTGGTCTAGGATCTTTGTTATCCATTTGTCTGCGGGGGTGTATTTTATGTGGAGCTTGTTGTAGGCTTCCCGGTAGTACTCGTATGCCTCGTAGACTACGTTGAGTCTTTTCCCTGCTGTGAGGTGTTCGAGGTATTCTCTTCTTACCTCGACCTCGGCTTCTATGTAGCCCTCCCTATAGAGTCTTAGGTGGAGCTCCCATGTGTTGTCGAGGGGTTTCCTTAGGCTGTACTTCTCCCCCTTGCTCTTGGCGGGGACTGCTTTCTCGAATCCCTGCCTTACTAGGTGGCTGTATACCGTGTCGATGCATGGTACCCAGAGTAGGAAGAGGGTCTCTCTGGTGAGTCTCTCCTCCACGTCGCGTGCTGTGAGTGTGGCTTCTGTGCCGTCCTCTAGTATGAATCTCCTGGGGATTACTGTAGCGTATACTCCCACGCCGCGCCCCTCTAATCCTTCTGCATGGTGTCTCCCTTCTTCGGGGTTGTCGTTCTCCCCGTGGCTGGGGATGGCCGGGAAAGCTATACTCTGGTGGCGTCGTCTCTACTGGTTTCTTGGAGTGTGTGGGTTCTTGGCTGCTTTGTCTGGTGAGGAGAAGGAGAGGATTCTTAGGGCTGTTGAGGAGGATCGGGAGTTTCGTTATGCTTTGATGGGTTTGCTTGGGTTTAGGGAGGTGTTGGATAGGATTACCGTGCTTGAGGAGAGGCTTGCCAGGGTTGAGGAGAGGATGGTTAAGGTTGAGGAGGCGTTGGCGGGCGCGGTGAGGGCTCTCGAGAAGCTGCTTAGGGAGATGGACTCTGAGAAGAGGAGGCTGGAGAGGATTGAGAGGATACTTGGTAGTCTTGGTAGGAGGCATGGTCTTGGGCTTGAGAGGCTTGTGCTTGAGGCTTATCGCGACTTGTTGGAGAGGCTTGGTATTGATGTCTACCGTGTCGAGAAGTTGAGGCTTGTTGATAGGGAGGGGCGTGTTTTTGGTGTGCCGGGGCAGGTTGTTGATATCGATGTCTATCTTGGTGATGATGTGTGTTGGCTTGTTGAGGTGAAGAGCTTCGCTGATAGGGAGGATGTGCTACTCCATTATCATAAGGCTGTGTGGGCTTCTAGGCAGCTTGGTAGGAGGTGTAGGTTTGTCTTGGTCGCGGTCTATGTTACTGAGGAGGCTAGGAGGCTTGCGGAGAGGCTTGGTGTTGATATTGTTGCTGGCTATGTTGTTTCAGGGTAGGGTGATGTATGTGTATGGTTTTAGTCCATGCTTGTTGCCTCGGTATATTCCCTTGGCTGTGTAGATGTCTGGTTTGTAGATTAGGGGTTTCTCTACGCCTAGCTCGGCCAGTGCTTCCTGCATGGCTTGTGCTGTTGCTGCTAGCTGTTTTGGTGCTAGTAGGCTTGGTGTCTGGATGATTACTGGCTTCTCTCCATGCTGGGGGTGGGCTGGCGTCTTTGCTGCGTAGTCTAGGTTGTTTGCCCTGAGTCTCCTGGTTATCTTTCTCATTGCTGGTCCTCGTAGTTCTGGCTTCACGAATACTATCCATTTGCCTCTCAGGGCGTCTATTGCTTCTAGTGGGTTTTGCTGGGCTATTAGGTTTAGGGCGTGTAGTGTCTCTCTCCATAGTAGTCTTACTCCTCTTGTCTCGAGGTGTCTCCTCAGTGTCTCTATTAGCTTCTCTGCTGCCTGGCTGTCTTGTCTTATTTTCTCTAGTGCCTCGTCTAGGTGTTTTACTCCTAGTGCTTCTTCTAGGGTTTCTTTTGTTTCTTTGAGTGCTTCCTCCTCTATTCTCTCTAGTTGTTTCTCGTCTGCCGTGTAGGTTATCCATTGCCTGTCTATGCTGTATCTCTCATCGTGCATCCTGTTGAGGAGCTGTTCCAGTGTTTCTCTTGTCTCTTCTCTTAGTCCTGGCTGGGGCTTGATCTTTATCCTCCAGTGCTTCTTTTTGCTCAGCTCCTCGTGGGTCTTGAAGGCCTTGGCTGCTAGTTGTCTCGCGGTGTCCTCGTCGACCATGTTTACGTGTGCTAGGTGGGTTATTGCTTCTCTTAGCTTCCCCGTTACGAGTGCGTAGCCTAGGTGTTTTGCTAGGTGGCATTTCCTGCATAGTGGCCTTATCGCCTCGAGCACGGCTGCTGGCTCCTCGTCTAGGTATAGCCATTCTTCGTCTATGTCGCTGGCGTTGGCTCCGCATGCTGTGCACCTTGTTCTTGGTAGTTGGAGCCACCAGTGGTGGAGTTCTTGGAGGGCTTCCATGCATTTCCTCTGCTCCTCCGGGTTGGTGTGTAGGAGGCTGCATAGTGTCTGTGGGTCTGTTCTTGAGAGTCTGGCTAGGCTTAGGCCCCATAGTGGGCTTGGGACTAGTCTTGGGCAGAGTCTTGGTAGTGCTAGGCATATTGGGGTGTAGGTGTCCGTGGCTGCCCTCTTCATGTCTGCCTGGGGCCTCGTGGTAGTTTTATTGTTGTCTTCGTCCTCTTTAGGCCTCTTCTGCGGAGCTCCTGGTACTCCTCTAGTAGCTTGTCGTACCAGGTTGTCTTGTGGAGGGGTATGCCTTCCTCGATGGCGTCTACTATGATTGGGTTGCCTTGGTGGAGCATCTCTAGTGCCTCCCTGGGGGTGTATGGGTGTGGTTCTACTGGGAGCTTGGTGTCGGCTAGTAGGTCTAGTATCTTCTTTATCCTCTCGAGGTAGGGTTCACTGTACCCTGCTATTACTAGGAGGTCGTAGTCGCTCCATGGGAGCCAGTCGCCGCGCGCCCTCGAGCCAAACAAGACCACGGCCTTTACATCCTCTAGGTGCTCGACAAGTTTTCTAGTGATGTCTCTAAGCTCTTTCGGTATCCTCGCTTTCCTCTTCAAGCCTCTCCTCCACATACTGTATGATTATCTTGGCTGCTCTTAGTGCTCTCTTTGCTGCTTCTTCGTCGTATGCTTCGTGTGGTGTTGTTCCGGGTGGATGCGCGTTGGGGTATCTGGCTGGTATGTAGTGTCTGTCTAGCTCTCTTGCGTGTGTCAGGAGTTCCTGCCTTCTAGGGGCCTTCTCGCCGGTTAGCTCGAAGTAGTGTTGTAGGAGCACTCTTATGCTATGGCCCCAGGGTGCTTCGTTGATGCTGTACAGTAGTGCTTTTACTGCTTTTTCGGCTGCCTGGTGTGCGTAGAAGCAGGCTGCGTTCCATCTACTGTGCTTGTAGAGGATTAGTGCTGTCTCGTAGTCCCATTTTGCCTCGCTGAGCCATCTTCTTGCTTCGTCTCTGGGCATGCTCAGGCGCCTCGCTGGTTATACTGGCATGTTTCCGTGTCTTGGTCTTGGTGGTGGTATGCGTTTTGGTAGTAGTGCTTGTAGTGCGTGGTAGAGCTTCCTCCTTGTCTCCTCTGGCTTGATTATGTCGTCTACTAGTCCTTGCTGGGCTGCGTAGAATGGGTTTGCTATCTCCTCCCTGTACCGCTGGGTTAGTTGTCTTAGGAGTTGTTGGGGGTTTTCGGCTTTTGCTAGTTCGCGGCGGTAGATTATCTTGATTGCTGCCTCGGGGCCCATGACTGCTATTTCTGCTGTTGGGTATGCGTATACTATGTCTGCTCCTAGTGCTTTGCTGCCCATTGCTATGTATGCTCCTCCGTAGGCCTTCCTTACTATGAGGGTTATCTTGGGTACTGTTGCCTCCCTGTAGGCGTATAGCATTTTGGCTCCGTGTCTTATTATGCCCCGGTGTTCCTGGTCTACTCCCGGCATGTAGCCTGGGACGTCTACTAGCATTATTATTGGTAGGTTGAAGGCGTCGCATAGCCTTATGAACCTGGCTGCCTTGTCTGCCGCGTCTATGTCTATTACTCCCGCCATGTATGCTGGCTGGTTTGCTACTATGCATACTGGGTGGCCTGCTAGCCTTGCGAATGCTGTTATGATGTTTGTTGCCCATTCTGGGTGTAGTTCTAGTACTGTGCCTTGGTCGAATACCCTGGTTATTAGTTGCTTCATGTCGTATGGCTTCATGGGGTCGTCCGGGATTATTGATGCTATTTCTGGGCATTCCCTCTCGGGTGGGTCTGTTGGCTGTGTTACTGGTGGTGGTGCTAGGTGGTTGTCTGGTAGGTATGAGAGGACTTTCTTTGCTAGTCTTATTGCTTGTTCCTCGTCTCTTGCTCTTAGGTGTGCTACTCCGCTCTTGGATGCGTGTACGTGTGCTCCTCCGAGCTGCTCGAATGACACCTCTTCGCCGGTGACCTGCTTGACTACCTGTGGGCCGGTTATGAACATGTATGATGTCTTGTCGACCATTATCACTATGTCCATGAGTGCTGGAGCGTATGCTGCTCCTCCGGCGCATGGGCCGGCCATTATGGCTATTTGGGGTATTTGGCCGCTCGCGTCTATTATTGCTGAGAATATCCTGCCTACCGCGTGTAGTGCCTGCACCCCCTCCTGTATCCTTGCTCCTCCGGAGTCGAAGATGCCTATGACTGGTACTCCTACCTTGGCTGCCATCTTTATTGTTCTCCTTATCTTCTCGCCGTGTCTCTCCCCTATGCTTCCCCCTAGGACGGTGAAGTCTTGGGCGAATACGTAGACTAGTCTGCCGTCTATCCGGCCGTAGCCGGTTACTACGCCGTCTCCTGGGTAGCGTTTCTCTGCTAGACCGAAGAGTGTTGAGCGGTGGGTTGTTAGCCATTCTAGTTCCTCGAAGCTGCCGGGGTCTAGTAGCTTCTCCAGCCTCTCCCTGGCTGTGAGCTTCCCCTTGGCGTGCTGCTTCTCTATCCTCTCCCTGCCGCCGCCTAGCTGGGCCCTCTTCCTCCACTCCTCTAGCTCCTTGAGCCTCTTCATCCCCTTCTTCTCCCCAGCTTCTCGTGTGCCCTGGCTAGGTGGCCTGCGGCTAGTGCTGCTAGTAGGCTTAGCTCCCCTGCTAGCACGGTTGATGCGACTATCTCTGCCAGCTTCCTCGCGTTGGCTCCTGGCGGGGTTCCTCCGCCTGCCACGCCTAGGATGCTTAGTGCCTCTCGCTGGGTTGGTAGCCTTGTGCCTCCCCCGACGGTTCCGAGCTCTAGGCTTGGGAGTGTTACTGAGATGTATAGGTCTCCGCCCCGTATCTCTGTCCATGTGTAGCCCATGCTGCTCTCAACTACCTGGGCTGGGTCTTGGCCGGTTGCGATGAATATTGCCGCTATTATGTTCGCGTAGTGGGCGTTGTAGCTTACTGAGCCCGCCCTGGCTGAGCCTAGGAGGTTCTTGGCCTTGTTCACCGTGTCTATCGCCTCCGGGGTTGTCTTCAACACTTCCTCGACGACACGCCTCTTGACTATCGCCTCGGCTACCACTGTCTTGCCCCTGCCGCGTATCGCGTTTATGAGGGCTGGCTTCTTGTCCGTGCAGAGGTTGCCGCTGAGCGCAACCACCCTAACCTCTCCCGGGTAGTGCTGGAGGAGGTATTGCAGCGCCTTGTCGGTTGCTATGGTTGCCATGTTCATCCCCATTGCGTCGCCGGTGGTGTAGGTGAAGCGTAGCCACACCATGTTCCCGGCGTGGTACGGCTCTATCGCCACCAGCTTCCCATGCCTCGTGGTGGACTCCGCCGCCTCCTTGAGCTCCTCGTAGTGCTCCCGGACCCACTCGACGAGCCTCACCGCCTCCTCGATGCCTGGGGTCCAGAGCAGCGGGGCTCTGGTCATGCCGTCCCTCAGTATCTTTGCCCTCGCGCCCCCGGAGAGTGTTATTGCCTTGCAGCCCCTGTTTATGCTTGCTACTAGCGCTCCCTCGGTTGTCGCTAGTGGTATGTAGTATTCCCCGTCCGCGTAGTCCCCCTTTACGAGGAGGGGGCCTGCGACTCCGAGGGGTACCTGGACTGCTCCTATGGGGTTCTCGATGTTCCTCCCCCGGAGCTCCTCGAAGTCTATTATCGTCGAGCCTATCGATGATAGGTTTACCCCGAGCATCCTCTCGAGGGCGAGCCTCCTGGCTAGCGCTGCTGCGTTCTCGTTGCCGAGTATCTCTGATGCCTTGTGGAGGCTTATCCTCCCCTCAACTATCCCCCTTACTACCTCCTCCAGCTTCTCCCTCTCCACCTTCATGCCCTGCACCCAGGCATGGTCTTAGCTTAACCGCGTAGGCTATGACGCCGTATGGGTCTGTGCTCCTTATCCTGCGGAGCACGGGCTCAACGCACATCCCCGTCCTCAGCTCCTCGGGGTCTACGTCTGTCATTGAGGCGAGTATCCTTGCGCCCTCTATCTCGGCTATGCCTATGACTAGTGGTGCCTGCTCCCTGAACCCCGCCGGCACCGTGTACTCGACCGTGTATGTTACAAGCTTGCCCTTCTTGCCTAGGAGGCTCAGCTTCTCTAGGTTCCGGGAGCCGCAGTATGGGCAGCGTGGCCTGGGCGGGTAGATGGTCTTGCCGCAGTCCCTGCACCTGGCCGCCTCTAGGCGGTAGTGCTGTAGCCTCCTCCTCCAGAGCTTTGCGGGTGAGAGGGGTCTCAGGGGCATGCCTCTACATCCTCCTGGAGAGTATTACCACGGTTGTGGTTGAGCCGTCCCCGCCTATGTTTGAGGCTAGGCCGTGCCTGGGGTTGTCGACGCGTACTCCTGGGTAGTCTCCGCGTAGCTGCATCGTTATCTCGGCTACCTGGTAGACCCCGGTGGCTCCTACCGGGTGGCCTCTGGCCTTGAGGCCGCCGCTCGGGTTTAGTGTTGGCCGGTCTCCTGGGTGGAACCTGCCCCTGGCTAGGAGCTTGGCCGCCTCCCCGCGGCCCGCGAGGCCCAGTGCCTCTATGCTCAGCACTGCTGTTATCGTGAAGGCGTCGTGTATCTCTGCTACGTCTATTTCTCTCGGCGTGACCCCTGCCATCTGGTAGGCCTGCTCGGCGGCCCTCTCCAGTGCTGGTATCCGGTCCAGCGCCTCACGGTTGCTCAGCTCCACGGTGTCTACTGCTAGTCCTAGGCCGGTGACCTCGACCGTTGCTCCCCAGTGTGTCTTCCTGGCCTCCTCCCCGGAGGCTAGGATTACTGCTGCTGCCCCGTCGCCTATGGGGCTGCTGTCTAGGAGCCTTATGGGGTCTGCTACGGGCTGGCTCTCGGCCACCATCCTCCTGGTTATCTTTTTGTGGAGCTGGGCGTACGGGTTCTTCAAAGCGTTTTCATGCATCATTACGGGCCACTCGCTCATCTCGTCCCTGGAGACGCCATACCTCTCCATGTAGTACCTCATCATGAGGGCGTTTAGGGCCGCGAAGCTGGCCCCGTAGAAGACCTCGTAGTCTGCGTCGGCTGCCTGCGCGAGCGCCTCTGTGACTATCGCTGTCGGGTAGTCCGTCATCTTCTCAACACCGATCACCATGACGCTTGGGAGGAGCCCGGAGGCTACTAGGCTGTAGGCGGTGTACACCGCCGCCCCGCCGCTCCCGCAGGCAGCCTCGACGTGGAGGGCTGGCCGGTAGCGTAGGCCTAGGCTTGAGGCTATGAGTGCTCCTAGGCTGTCCTGGCCCTGGAGGCTGCTGGCCATCATGTTCGAGACCACTATGCCTGCCGGCTCTATGCCTGCATCCTCAACCGCCTTCTCGTAGGCCTCTGCCGCGAGCTCTACTAGGCCCTTGTCGAAGTGCCTGCCTATCTTTGTCATGCCTACTCCTACGACGTATACGTGGGGCATGGGGTTTCACCACTCTATCCTCCTGTAGAGCCTCCTGTACTTCGCGTAGAGGGAGTATGTTATCGTCTTCCTCCTCTCGATGTAGTCGATGACGCGTGGCGCTAGGGGCCTCTTCTCCTCGACTAGGTCGGTGACTATGAAGCTGTAGGCGTCTGCGCCGGCCCCGCTGCCGAATGGTGCCAGGAGTATCCTTGAGCCGGGCTTGGCCTCGTCGAGTACCTTGGCTAGGCCTAGGAGTGCTGAGGCGTTGTAGGTGTTGCCTATGTATTTCACTACTAGGCCTGGCTCGACCTTCTCGAGGGGTATGCCCAGCTTCTTCGCCGCCCTCCGTGGGAAGGAGGCGTTCGGCTGGTGGAAGACCGCGTAGTCTATGTCTGACGGCCTGAGGCCCAGCCTATCCATGAGGCCCTTGACTGCCGAGACTATGTGGTGGAAGTATGCAGGCTGCCCGGTGAAGGCCTCCCCGTGGAGGGGGTATGGGCTGCCGTCCCTCCTCCAGAAGTCCGGCGTGTCTGTCACGTAGGTGTAGACGCCCTCGAGTACGGCCACGGACTCGTTGTGGGGGCCTACGATGTATGCTGCTGCCCCGCTCGCGGCCGTGAAGTCTAGCACGTCTCCCGGGCTTGCCTGGGCAGTGTCGCTCCCTATTGCTAGGCCGTACTCTATCCTCCCCGCCTCGACGAGGCCTAGGGCTGCTCTTAGGCCCTCGCTGCCGGCCCTGCATGCAAACTCTAGATCCGATGCCATTGTATCTGGTGTGGCGCCTATGGCCTCAGCTATTATTGTTGCTGAGGGCTTGACGGCGTATGGCTTTGACTCCGAGCCCACGAAGACAGCCCCTATCCTCGACGCGTCGATCCCCGCCCTCCTCAGGGCGTTGAGTGCAGCCTCGACGCCCATAGTTACTGAGTCCTCGTCGGGGCCCGCCACCGACTTCTCCCCGACGCCGAGCCTGGCGGGGACGGCGTCCGGGTAGCCCCATAGCCTCGAGGTCTCGGTTGAGGGGAGCCTGTAGCGTGGTATGTAGGCCCCCCAGCCGACTATGCCGGGCTTTGCCAAGACTGGTCTTCCTTGGGGGCCTTGGCGGGCCGGGTAGGGGTTAAACGGGGTACGGGTTAGACTCTCGACGATGGGGCTGTTCGACACTTGTCTATGCGTAGAGCCAGCATGCCACGTAGTGGTCCTTCTCCACCTCGATGAGCGGGGGCTCCTCAGTCATGCAGCGCTTCCCGGCCCTGCTGCAGCGTGGGTGGAACCTGCACCCCTTTGGCGGGCGGCGGAGGTCTGGTGGTGAGCCTGGTATGTAGCTGAGCTTCCCCTTCGGCGCCCTTATGTCGGGCACGGCTGCTATGAGGCCCCTCGTGTAGGGGTGGAGGGGGTTTGTGAAGACCTTTATGGAGTCGCCGTACTCTACTATCTTGCCGGCGTACATTATCGCTATCTTGTCTGCCATCTCGGCTATTATGCTTAGGTCGTGGCTGATGAGTATGAGGCTCATGCCTATCTCCATCTTGAGTTTCTTGAGGAGGTTGAGTATCTGCGCCTGCACGACCACGTCGAGGGCGGTGGTGGGCTCGTCCGCTATGACTATGTCTGGTTTGAGGGCGAGCGCCATTGCTATGACTACACGCTGCTTCTGCCCCCCGCTGAGCTCGTGGGGGTACCTATCAGCTATTGAGGGTGGGAGGCCCATGAGCTGTATGAGTCTCCTCGCCTCCTCCAGCGCCTCCTTCTTCGGCATGCCCTTGTGGTACATGAGGGGCTCGGCTATCTGGTAGCCGACCGTGTAGACTGGGTTCAGGGCGTTCATTGCTGCCTGGAAGACCATGCTTATCCTAGTCCACCGGAACTTCTTCCTCACCACCGGCTCGGGGAGCCCGACTATGTCGACCCCGTCTATGAGTATCCTCCCGCCCGTTATCCTCCCGGGAGGGGGGACTAGGCGTAGGAGGCCGTAGGCGAGCGTGGACTTCCCGCAGCCACTCTCCCCCGCAATCCCCAGCACCTCTCCCTTGCCCAGCGTGAAGCCCACGCCGTCGACTGCCCGGACTATGCCGCGGAGCGTGTAGTAGTATATCTTTAGCTTCTCCACCTGCAGGACTGGCTCAGCCATGGAGCCACCTCGCCCAGCCACACTGTGAAGCTGGGCAGGGGCCTGGCGGCCTAAAACCCCATCCCCTGGACGGGGAGGCCTGGTGCATGTTTTCAAGCCCCCTGGCCGCGCCTCCCCCATCTCCTGGTGCGGTTGTTGGCGGGGGGTAAGCTTGCGCCGTGGATACCGACGCCGGTTGAGGTTATACGTGTCGCTTTGAGGCTTGCGTGGGTTGGGCCCGGCGACGTCCTCTATGACCTTGGCTGTGGTGATGGGAGGGTTGTTGTTATTGCTGCTCGTGATTTTGGTGTTAGGCTTGCAGTCGGTGTTGAGATAGATTCTCTGCTCGCGGAGGCTGCGAGGTATCATGCGAGGAGGTGTGGTGTCTCCGGGAGGGTGCGTATAGTTGAGGAGGATTTCAGGAGGGTTAGCTTGGCGCCGGCGACCGTGGTCTACCTCTACCTCTACCCGAGCATAAACGAGGCTCTGAGGCCTAAGCTTGAGGCCGAGCTTAGGCCTGGCTCGAGGGTCGTTACTATAGACTTCCCGGTGCCCGGCTGGGTGCCGGTGAGGATGAGGAGGGTTGAGGACTCCAGGGGGATTACGAGGACGGTCAGGGTGTACATGGTGGGGCTTAGTGATTATAGGTGGAGGAGGCCTGGGAGTGAGGTGTGCGGGGTTCCGGAGGCGTATAGCGTGCTGCTGGGGAGAGGCGGGTCTTGAGCAGTGGTTTCAGGGTGTTGTCGAGGCTTGGTTTCCGGAGGGGTGCACCGCTATACCTCGTCTCTAGGCCCGCCCCCCTCCTCGGCTGCATAGCCTTCGGGGTCATCGACCGCGGCACCAACGTGCTGCAGGTCAGGCCTACCACTGTTTGCCCGCTGAGCTGCGTCTTCTGCAGCGTTGACGCCGGGCCTGCTAGTAGGAGGAGGTGGGCAGAGTACATTGTTGAGCCGGGCTGGCTCGTAGAGTGGGTTGATAGTGTCTCCAGGGTTAAGGGGTGCGGCGTCGAGGCCCTCATTGACGGCGTTGGTGAGCCCCTCTCCTACCCCTGGATAGCCGAGCTCGTCTCTGGGCTGAAGAGGCTTGGGAGGGTTGAGAGCGTGGCGGTCGAGACCCATGGGTCGACGTTGACGCGGAGGCTTGTCGATAGGCTTGCAGAGGCCGGGCTTGACAGGATAAACTTCAGTATTGAGACCCTTGACCCGGAGAAGGCTAGGAGGCTTTACGGGGCTCCATGGTATGATCTTCGGAGGGCGTTGGACGCCGTAGAGTATGCTGCGAGGGAGACGTGCATCGACGTCCATGTAACGCCCGTCTGGCTCCCGGGCGTTAATGACGACGAGATACCCAGGATTATCGAGTGGGCTTTGAGGATTGGCGCTGGGAAGCGCTGGCCGCCGGTGACCGTGCAGAAGTATATCGCCCATAAGCATGGGAGGAGGCCGCCGGGGGTGAGGGAGGTTTCCTGGAGGGAGTTCTGGGAGTGGCTTGGGAGGCTCGAGGAGAGGCTGGGGGTTAGGCTCCACTATAGCAT
The DNA here is from genome assembly GCA_013153145.1 of Thermoproteota archaeon. Classification (GTDB taxonomy): domain Archaea; phylum Thermoproteota; class Thermoprotei_A; order Sulfolobales; family Pyrodictiaceae; genus JAADEY01. The sequence continues at coordinate 11,587 of JAADEY010000042.1, forward strand.
GGAGGAGTGGGGTATGAGGCCCGCGCCTAGGGTTGAGTGTAGGCTCCGCCGCGGCGACGTCTTGAAGGTCGTTGTCGTTGCTGAGGGGTGGTTGAAGGGGGAGGTCTTGGCCGTGCCTACTAGGGGGCCGAGGCTCCTGGTCAGCGTCTCTGGGAGGGGCTTGGAGGAGGGGATGGTTGTGAGGGTTAGGGTTGTGAGGGCCAAGGACTGTATAATAGTTGCGAGGCCCGTGTAGCCGTTGACGCTAGGTTTAGGGAGGGGGTGCCGCTCCCCGGTCTTCTAGCCTGGTGCCGTGTGGTTGGTGCGTGTACTTGTTGTGGGTATGGGTGTTGTTGGTAGAGCCCTCTACGGCATGTGCGTCGCCTCGGGGTATGAGTGCTACGGGTATGACGTAGAGGAGTCTAGGAGGCTTCATGGGCTGGGGGATGCCCGTGGGGCCGAGTACATGCATGTAGCCTTTCCATTCACCTCGATGGACTCCTTTGTATCGGCTGTTAAGGGGTATGTCGAGGAGGTCGAGCCGAGGATGGTGTTCATCCACTCAACTGTGCTGCCCGGAGCAAGCAGGAGGGTTTACAGGGAGGTGGGTGTGCCGGTCGCCTACACGCCGGTCCGGGGTGTTCATGGATGCATGCTGCGCCACATGCTGTTCTGGAGCAAGTGGGTCTCCACGATCCCGGGAGGGGTTGTGGATGAGGCTGTGAGGCACCTGGAGGGTATGGGTTTTAGGGTTAGGGTTTGTGGGTGTGAGCCGGAGTCGCTGGAGCTTGCTAAGCTCTGGGAGACCGTGTATAGGGCTGTTATGATTGCTGCCTGGCAGGAGCTTCACAGGTTTGCTGAGAGGTTTGGGGCTGACATCGGTGTTGTGGCCGAGTTCGTTGATGAGGTGCATAGGGTTCTCGGTGATAGGCCCGTCTACTACCCCGGGTTCATCGGGGGGCACTGCCTTATCCCGAATACGAGGATCCTCTACGAGGCTACCGGCTCCGAGTTGTTGAGGTTCGTGCTGGAGTCTAATGAGGCTAGGAGGGGGGAGTTGTTGAGGGATGAGGTTAGGCGTGGCGTTGAGAGGGTTAGGAGGGTTGCCGAGTCTGAGAGGCCTAGGGATTACTGTGTTAGTGGGGGCTCGTAGGTGCGTGGTGTTGGTGGTGTTGGTGACTTCTCGCCCGCATACCTCTCAATGAACCTGTTTAGGTCTCTTGCTATGATTGCTGCGCGTCTCCTCCACCTCTCCCAGTCCCTCTGCCTATCGTAGACTATCTTTCCTGCCACTATCGTGTATCTCACCTCCCTCCCCGTGGCCGCGTATACTAGTGTTGACTCGATGTTGTCTATCCTTGTCGGCTGTATTAGTGGGTCTTCGGCGTCTATGAGGACTAGGTCTGCGGGGGCGCCCTCCTCTATCGTGCCGCACCCCCTTGGGAGCTTCATTGCCCTCGCCGAGCCTGTTGTCGCCGCCTGTAGGGCGTGTCTTGCCTTTATCCTTGTGTCCCAGTAGCTGTGTCTCTGTAGGAGGACCATCTGCTTCATCTCTAGGAACATGTTGAGCGTGTTGTTGCTTGCCGGGCCGTCCGTGCCTAGTGCTAGGTTTACGCCTTTTTCTATGAGCTCGTATGCTGGCATGTGGCCTGCTGTTGCAAGCTTCATGTTGCTTGTCGGGCAGTGTACTATGCTTGCCCCGGCCTCGGCGACTAGGTTTATCTCCCATGATGCTATCCATCCCGCGTGTACTAGTACCGTGTACTTGTTGAGGGCGTTGAGCTTCTTGGCCATGAGCTCTACTGGGAAGAGGCCGTACTTCTTCTTTGCCTCGTAGACCTCTCTCCTTGTCTCGGAGACATGTATGTGCATTGGGAGGCCGTGCTGCCTGGCTGCCTCCGCCGCGTAGGTTACGGCGTCTAGCGGTGCGGCGTATATGCTGTGTACGTTGATCACTCCCCCTATGTTCTTTAGGCCTTTGAGGCTCTTGGCGAAGTATATGCTGTGTTCGACTGCCTTGTATGGGTCTACATCACCCATTATGACTGGGCCTAGTCTTGCCCTCAGCCCTAGGCTCGCAGCCGCCCTGGCTGTCTCGCCGGGGTAGAAGTACATGTCCATGAAGCCGCATGTACCGGTTGAGGCCATCTCCATTGCTGCTAGGAGTGATGCCTCGCGGACTATGCGTGGTGTGAGGTGCTTCTCCACCGCCCACATGTACTGGAGCCATTCGCTGAGCTCGTAGTCGTCGCAGTAGCCGCGTAGGAGTGTCATGGCTGAGTGGGTGTGGGCGTTGTAGAGGCATGGTGCTGCTATGAGGGTGTCCCCCTCTATGACGTAGCCGGTTTTCGAGAGGGGTGGGGGTTGTTCACCTATCCATGTTATCCTCCCGTCTTCGAGGAGTATGCTTGCCCCGGTCTCGACCCTCCCCGGCCTCCTTAGGAGTATCCTTAGGTTCTTTACTAGTATTGGCTCTGTCAATGAGCGTCACCCCTTGCTCTGTTGGCTTGCTTTTGTTAGTATGCTGGCGTCCTCCCTCTCCTTATTAACTCAGCGCTGCCTGCATTCTAGAACCGCTATGCTCGTGCCTGGCTTCACGCCCTGGCCGGCAGTGACGTTTAGGGAGGTGATTCTCCCGGTGCAGGGGGCTTTGACCTCTCCGAGCATCTTCATTGTCTCGAAGAGGATTATCTTCTCGCCCTCCCTTACCTCTTCCCCGGGCTTCTTGTAGACCTCCACTATCTTCATCGATATCTTCGCCTTTATCTCGCCCGTCGACGGGGTGTAGAGTGTGGCCCAGTCCTCTACTCCCCTCTCTTCAGCCTCCTCCTCTACCTGGGCGAGGGCTGTGAGGTCGTCGATGTGGTATACGCCGTAGGGGGTTTCTATGAAGCCGTCCTCGTCTATCCTTACCTCTATCCTCTCGGTCTCCCCGCCCGGCTTCTCGAGCACGATCTCGTACGTGTCTTCTCCGAGCCTCTTAATAGACAGGATGCGTGGTTGTTCTTGCCGCGAGCCATCCATAGCTTAGCCATGCCTCCACGCGGGGCTGTAGGAGGCGGCGTGTCCTCGTCCGCGCCCCTATGCGGGAGGCTATGCTGGCGAGTGTTCTTAGCCTATCCTGTATCCTCTTCTTCAACTCCCTGTATGTCTTCTCTAGGTGCTGCGTCGTGTACTCCGCCCTCCTGAAGACGGCGTCCCTTATCAGCTCCCTTAGGGCCTCGATGTTCGTCCTTACGCCCGCTATGTAGGTTGAGGCCAGTGCTAGTTCGAGTCTGCGGAGGGCTTCAGCCCTATCCATTCCCCACGCGATGACCTTTGCTAGGAGTGTGTCGTACTTCGGGTTGACGCGGAGGCCGCGGGCGAGTGCGTGGTCTATCCTTATCCAGGGGTTGTCTCTTGGGAGCTTGTAGTCTCTTACAACACCATCTGTTGGTGTGAAGTAGTTTAGGGGGTCTTCAGCGTAGATCCTCGCCTCTATCGCCCATCCCCTCAGAGTCACCTCGTACTGTCTTATGAGGAGGGGCTTGTCTACCGCTATGAGTAGCTGTTGCTTCACGATATCTATTCCCGTCACCAGCTCCGTTACTGGGTGTTCTACTTGGAGCCTAGTGTTTGACTCGAGTATGTATGTTGTCTTGGAGGATGGGTCGTAGATGAACTCTATTGTGCCTGCATTGTCGTAGCTTGTCGCCTGCGCTATTCTCAGCGCGTAGCCCGTCACCGTCTCCCTTATCTTCATCTTTTCTACGAGGGGGCTTGGGGCTTCCTCTATTATCTTCTGTCTCCTCCTCTGTATGCTGCACTCCCTCTCGTATAGGTGTATGACGTCTCCGTAGTGGTCGCCCAGTATCTGTACCTCTATGTGCCTCGCGTTGTTGATGTACTTCTCCACTATCACCTCTCCGCCGCCCGCCTCCCTGCTCGCCATTTCCAGTGCCTCTTCGAGCTCGTCGGGGTTATGGACTATCCTCTGGCCCCTGCCGCCGCCCGCGTTGACTGCCTTGACTATGACTGGGTATCCTATCTCCTCCACGCATGACCTGAGGTTTACTTGTCTCGAGCTGCACCATGGTAGTACTGGTACTCCGAGCTTCTCTGCGATCTCCCTTATCCTCTGCTTGTCGGCTAGGAGGGCCATTACTTGTGGTGAGGGGCCTGCCCATGCTATTCCGTGGTCTAGTACCATTTTTGCGAAGGATGGGTTTTCGGAGAGGAAGCCGTATCCTGGGTGTATTATGTCTGCCTCGGTTTTGAGTGCGGCGTCTATTATTGAGTGTGGGTTTGTGTAGCTGTCTATTTTGACTGCTTGTCTGCCTGCCTTTACGTGTGGTGATGTCTTGTCCTCCTCCTCGTATACTGTTATTGGTATCCATCCTAGTTCTCTCACTGTCCTCGCTATCCTAACAGCTATTTCCCCCCGGTTGGCTATCAGTACACGCAGCAAAGCTGTACGCCGCCCTCACCCTGGTTTTGCGGGTGTGGTAGGGCTTCGTGAGGGGTTAAAGGGGGATGGATCTTAGTCTATCGTCTAAACTCGTTATCGACTCTTGTCGAAGTGTATGGTGTTGTGGGGGGTATGAGTTTTTCGAGTCCCTCTGTGTGGGCTCCTCCCTTAAGCCGGTGCTCCTCGAGAGAACTGTCTCCACTATGACTGAGGCTCTTACCTGCAGCGGTGCCTGCGCCGTCCTCGCCTTGGAGCAGGCTGCCGGGAGGGGTAGGAGGGGGAGGGTCTGGCTTAGTCCTCGTGGTGGTATCTGGCTCACGGTGCGTGCTAGGTGTGGTTGGTGGAGCCCCCTGGGGCTCCCGGTCTTCGTCGGCGCCGTGGTTGCCGAGTTGTTGGGGAGGCTTACCGGTGTCGAGGTGCTTGTCAAGTGGCCTAACGACCTCGTTACCGGTGGGGGGTTTAAGGTGGGTGGTGTACTTGTCGAGGAGGCTGATGGCTGGCTCCTGGTGGGCGTCGGGGTGGACTACTTGAACGAGCCGCCTGTTGAGGGCTCCACGAGCCTCTCCAGGCTCACCACCCTGCTCCCGGATCTCTACGTGGCCGCCGGGCTGCTTGCATCCGCCGTCGCGAGGGCTGTTAGGGGCCCGAGGCCCCGGGGCATGCTGCTCCCACGCCGCCTAGACTACCTCGCCGGGAGGAGGGTGGTCGTCGAGACCGAGGAGGGGGTGGTTGCAGGCAGAGCAGCCGGGGTCGACGCGGATGGTAGGCTCATCATTCTCCTAGACAACGGCCTCCTAAGGAGACTCGAGTGCTGCAGCGTGACGTGGGCTGAGGGGCTTAGGTATAAGGCTCAATAACACACTAGGACGCAACCCGGATGCTCCCGGGGGGATGACTGGTTTTCGGGGAGGGGGAGCCCTCCGGGGCAGGAGTGGGGCTGTGACCTGGCGGTTACCCCAACTGACCCCTCATCCCCTTCTATGGGCTTAGTTTCGGCCTGCCCCCATGCCCGGGGCTCCCGTGTCTAGGGTTCCTAGCTGTCCTGGGGGGATGTGTATGGGGCTGCCTCGTCTTGGTAGGCTTGTTAGGGGTGATAGTGTTGTGCTTTCAACGCTCATAGCTGGTACCGCGTTGATGTTGATGATGCTTGCCTTTGCCAGGTTCTATGGCACCATGTTTGCCGTCCATGAGTCTAGGATGGCTGTGATAGCTGAGCAGTTGACGTATCCTACTATGAGTCTCACCGCTGGGAACCTTACGGCGAAGGGGTATGCGATGCTTCACTTGAGGATAGCGCCTATGGGGTATAGGATAGAGATGGTGGTTATACATTATAGGCATGGTAAGCCGCCCACCCTGCCGAGCGGCTGCAGGCTCGAGGGTGACGCCCTCGTATGCAGGCCTGTGTTCAACCAGACGAGCGGCTACTATACTGTAACGTTCCCCCTCGGCGAGAGGGAGGAGGTACTGATTGAGGCGTTGACTCCGCAGGGTGCGAGGTACTTCTACCGTCTGGACAAGGACCCGAGGCACCCGGATGCCCCGACGAAGTACTGGATAAGCCTAAAGGACCTCATGGACGACGATGAGCCGGGCGACGCCCCATCATCAAGCCAGCTGACTCCAACCGAGGAGGCTATAGTGTGCGGTGTGCTGCGAGCATACTACGGTATAGTCTGCGGCAGGGACGTCAACCCGGCCAGCTTCAAGCCGGTGGTTGTTAGGGCCTCATGGAGCACCAGCGACCTGACCGATAAGCTCGGCTACTTCAGCTGGAGCATCTACCAGCTCAGGAGGATAGGCGTGTCGGCGCCCGGTAGCACGAGGGTCTCCGTTAGGCTCGGGGATACGAGGATATGGGCTAGGGCGAGCCTAACCGTGAGGGATGACTCTGGCAGGACGCTGCTGAGTAAGAGAATAACCCTCTCCGCCGAGGGGGTGGAGACTCTCACCGCGTGGATGCAGAGGGTGGACACGGGGAGCATGGATATATGGTATGCGCACCTAAGATACTACGTGTTATCGTCAACCGTGAGGAAGGCGTCAAAGACCATATTCACCGCCATCAAGGGCCCCCTATACCATAGGATAGGCAACGCGAAGATGACCTACCTGCTGAGGCTCGAGAATGAGAGCGCGGCGCTCCTAGTGAACTACACCGCGTACGCCAGCGAAGACACAGACCCATACCCTACAGCACCCGCGATGCTGTGTAAGGGTGGAGGGTATGCGGTTCTCGCTATAAGGCTGCCCTGGCTAATCATACCCCTCTCCATCAAGGGCAGCGTCAACGGGTACAACTACGCGATAAGCTACAACAATACGCTCGGAGTATACTACGTCTACCCCGGCTCGGGGAGGCCCTTCAGGGCGGGTGTCGTCGAGCTACCCGCGTTCAACGGCACCCACATACTGGCCTACGCCATCTACAAGGGGGTATGCACGGGGCCCGCATGGGGCCCGGAGGAGGACACTAGGAGGAGCACGACACCTCCATGGATAAGCCTCGCGGGCAGCATTGAGGTCACCGGCGTGCTCGTACCCGTCAACGCGTCAAAGATACAGAGGAGCAGCTACACCTTCACCGTCCTCGGACAGTCATCGCCACCATCACTACTAAGCTTCGGCGAGAAGCTCATCGGGAGCAGCGGCTCGGGCTCCAGGAAGACCCTCGTCTACACACTGACCCTCACCGTCAAGCCGCGTGCAGCCGGCCCACCCGAGCCAACGGTGCAGGGCTCGGCGGGGCTCAGCTAGACTTGTTTACCGGGGCCCTAATCACATTATTCTAGGTGTTAGTCAACGCTTTAGAATGCATATTTATGGAACATTTTTTATTCGGCCACCAATCCTCTAATAGGAGCGGTGCTTCTCGATGCCCAGCCGCCAGACCATAGCAGTTATAGCAGTCATAGTGATCATCGTAGCAGGCATAGCCGCCTACCTGGCAGTAACAAGCCACAAGCCCACACCCACCGCAACAACCCCGCAGACACCAACGGCAACCAAGACCCCGCAGGCAAAGCTGGAGCTGACGGGCAACCTCAAAGAAGACCTACTGAGAGTTGCAAAGGTGTTGACGAGCAACGGCATACACACGGTCAAGTTCACCGTATGGGGCGCGGGAGACCCCAACAGCGTGATGAGGACGCTCGGCATAGTGGAGGCTGCTCATAGGCTCAACAAGATACTCGAGGAGAACGGCGTCGACCTAAAGATAGTTGTTGAGCAGAGGTTCGAGAGGGGCGGCGGCAACGAGCTCTTCAAGGAGTTCCTGGCGGCATACGAGCAGAAGGCAAACCCCGACATAATGGCTAACAGCTACATACACCTAGCAGCGCTCGCGAGCCAGGGCCTACTACTAGACCTAACACCCTACGCCGAGAAGTACACAGGCCTACTCAACGACTTCTACCCAGCACTCCTAGACGCCGTCAAGTGGCATGGAAAGATCTACGCAATACCGCAGGATACTGAGGCGAGGCCGCTGTACTGGAGGAAGGACGTCGCACAATGCATATACAGGAAGACCGGCATCAACATCCTCAAGGACCTCGCCGAGCGCGTGAAGGAGGGGAAGGTGACCTGGAGCACCGTATACCACTACGCCGAGCTCGCCAAGAAGACCGGCTGCGCCGAGTGGGGCATGATACATAGGAAGGGCACAGCCCACCCAGACCTAATACAGTTCATCTACGCCTTCGGAGGCAGGCTCTACGACCCCAAGACGGGCAAGCTGGTGCTCGACGTACCCGCTGTCTACAAGTGGCTATCAGTAGAATACGCCTTTGCGAGGGCGGGGCTGACGCCGAAGAACATGATGTCCTGGGACTGGGCGAAGCAGATACACCCAACAGTTGTCGACGGGAAGACGCTCGTCTTCATAGGCGGTACATGGCACTGGACCGAGTGGCAGACAAAGCCATACTACACCGACCCCAAGACCGGGAAGAAGAGGCCACTAACACCGGAGGAGGTAGCCAAGTACTTCTACTACACGCTCTTCCCCGCCGGCGAGGAGGGAGGGAAGCCCGTAACACTCAGCCAGCCCTTCGTCTGGTACGTGGCGGCGAACGCGGGCAAGGACAACCCCAAGTACCAGCAGCTCAGCGACGCCTACCACGCGCTAGCATTCCTCCTCCTAGTCAAGGCATCAGACCCAGACATAAACGCCATACACAGCATAATCAGCAGCCACCTACCAGTTAGGAGGGCCGCCGCCAAGCTGCTCCGCGACAAGGCATGGATAGAGAAGCTCGCCAAGCTCCAGCTAGACCTAGCACCCGAGGTGAAGAAGGCCATAGCACCCATAGTCAAGGCGACCGTGAACCCGATAAACATAGAGTTCCTGGCAAACGTCTCCTCATACCTAGAATACACGCACCTAACACCCAAGCACCCATACTACGGCAAGCTCGCAAGCATCTTCGCCGACGCCGTGGACAAGGTGCTGAGGGGAGAGATGACGCCGGCAAAGGCGGTCAAGTACATAATAGCCCAGGTGAAGGCAGACCCAGACCTCGCCAAGTCTGTCGAGATCGTCGGGAAGATACCCGAGAACTGGAAGTTCCCCACAAGCTAGCACCCCGAGGCGATAGAGATGGGCGCCGAGAGGCTGAGGAGTTTTTTGACTAGCAGGAGGGGCCACCTGGCCTTCTTCCTAGCCCCCGCCCTCACACTCATAACGATATTCTACCTAGTCCCCCTCATACTCTCAATATACATCAGCCTGACACCGCTCAAATACTGGCAGCTCAACCGCTACCTCACAGACCTAAGCCACCCACTCGAGAACTACTACCGCCTCTTCTACCTGGTCACCCACCACCCAGACATAGGCAAGGTCGTCATAACAACCATAGTCTTCACCGGGCTGACGCTAGTCGTGAACGTTGTAGGCGGACTACTCCTAGCCCTAGCAACATACCTCATGGAGGAACGCTTCTCACTCTTCTACAGGACGCTCTGGCTACTACCAAGGATGACCCCAATAGCAGTCTACTCCCTGCTCTGGTACTACTTCTTCCACGGCAGCAGGTTCGGGATACTAAACAGCATACTACTCTCACTGGGAGTCATACACAAGCCGGTCTGGTGGGGCGTCGACGAGAAACTCCTACCATGGGGCGCATGGATGATACTAGTCTACGTCAACGGCCTCGTCGGCGTAAGCTTCGGAATGATAATCTTCTACTCGGCGCTCCGCAGCATACCAAGAGAACAAGTCATGGCGGCGAGGGTTGACGGCGCGACGACAACGCAGCTGATAAGATACGTGCTGATACCATCAATAAAATGGCACATAGTATTCGTGACCGTCTGGGAGCTCCTAAGCCTACTAACAACATACGCCCACATATTCCTCCTAGTCGAGTGGGGCCTCATAGACAAGTGGTGGGGCACCACCTGGGCACTCTTCGTATTCAACACCGCGTTCACAGCCCAGGCCCTAGACCAGGGCCTAGCAGCCGCAGCCGCCACCGTGCTCGTAGCCATAGGCCTCGTCCTCGGCCTCATAACCCTCAAGATAATGGGCTTCAAGGAGCTCATGATCGAGCCAAGGGGTGAACTCTAGCCTTGAACCCGCTCCAGAGGCTACGGGCCAGGAGGAGGGAGAGGGAGGAGCCACTCATAGACGTCGAGACCATACCTAGGAGGAGGCTAACCATAGTCCTCGCCATAGCCGTCGGGCTCGCAAGCCTACCAATGCTAATAACATACATACTCCTCATACTGACGAGCTTCTCCAACACCGCTGGCATGCTGACTATAAGCGACCTAGCACACTATGTGCCAACAATCCAGCCGTGGATAGACTTCCTCGAGGGGAAGGTCGAGCCGACCGCAGGCCACCTCTACACAACCATGGAGATCCTAGGAATAATACTCAACACACTCATAGTCGCCGCCGGCGTCTCCATCGTGGTCGTGCTGACGAGCACCATGGCCGGCTACGCCTTCTCAAGGATAAGGTTCCGCGGCAGGAAAGCACTAATGCAGCTGGTAATGATACTCCACGCATTCCCCGGCGTCGCACTCATAATAGCAGTCTACGCGCTCTACGTCTGGAGCCTGGCAGCCCTACCCCCCTCAGCCTGGAACACCTACGCATTCATATACGTGATATTGTCGAGGGCCTCACTCGAAATACCCATGAGTATATGGCTGATGAAGGGCTTCTTCGACAAGATACCATGGGAGGTCGAGTGGGCGGCGATAGTGGATGGCGCCTCGAGGATCAGGGTGTGGAGGGAGATAGTCCTCCCACTCGTCAAGCCAGGGATAGCGGCGCTCTCAATCTTCGCCTTCCTCGCAGGCTGGGAGGACTTCATCTACGTATGGGTCTTCCTGAAGCCCAGGGACATCTACACCCTTGCAACATTCATAGAAGAACAGGTTAGAAACCTGGAGACAGCATACTTCCCAGTAGTGGCCGCGGCAGGCACACTCTACCTCATACCAACAATAATCTTCTTCATAACAACCCAGCACCTACTCCTAGAAACCTACGCAGGAGGCATGAAGGCCTAGGAGAGGTGAATAGGAGTGGTCGAGGTAAGGCTCGAAAACGTGACAAAAAAGTTCGGCAGGGTAGTAGCACTGAGAGACATAAACCTAAGGTTCAGGGACGGCAAGTTCACCGTAGTCCTCGGCCCAAGCGGCTCCGGCAAATCAACACTCCTATACCTCATAGCAGGCATATACAAGCCGACAAGAGGCCGCATATACTTCGACGACAAGGACGTCACAAACCTACCCCCAAACAAGAGGAACGTCGGCCTAGTCTTCCAGAACTACGCCCTCTACCCACACATGACCGTCTACGAGAACATAGCATTCCCACTGAAGCTCCGGAAGACACCCCAGAGGAAGATAGACGAGAAGGTGCATGAAGTGGCGAAGCTCCTCCACATAGAGGAGCTCCTAGACCGCTACCCCCACCAGCTGAGCGGCGGACAGCAGCAGAGAGTAGCACTAGCAAGAGCACTGGTGAAGGAGCCCGCCGTACTCCTCCTAGACGAGCCACTATCAAACCTAGACGCACTGCTAAGGGTCAAGATAAGGGCGGAGCTCAAGAAGCTGCAGGAGCAGCTAGGCATAACAGCGATCTACGTGACCCACGACCAGGCAGAGGCGATGGCGCTTGCGGACGAGATAATAGTCATACACCGCGGAGTCATACAGCAGAAGGCACCACCAAAGAAGATCTACGAGGAGCCCGCAAACCTCTTCGTAGCAGGCTTCATAGGAAACCCGCCGACGAACCTCCTGAAAGCCAGGCTCGTGGACGGCGCCATAGAGCTCGGAGGCTCCAGGATAACCATCCCGGCCAGGCTCCCCCGCGACGGCTACATTGTAGTCGGGTTCCGCCCAGAACACGCGTCAGTGGATGCTGAGCCCCTCGAGAACCATGCATCGATCCCCGGCGAGGTCTACGTGGTCGAGGACATGGGCAAGGAGAAGATACTGACGATAATCATAGGGGGCGAGATGGTCAAGGTAATAGCGCCGCCGACAGCCGAGTTCAAGCCGGGAGACAAGGTATACGTAAACATACCGTACAGGAGGATAATGCTCTTCGACCCAGAGACCGGGGCCAGGATAGAAGCCTAGTTCACATGCACGAGACAATCCCTATCCTCCGGGCCGCAGAGGAAGAGCCTCAACAAGTAGTTTATAGCCTCCCCGAGACTACTGAACCTGCCACTCCTCACAAGCTCCTCCAGAACCCTCACAGCTCCATCGGGAAGCTCCACCGCAACCCAGGCCAAGAGCAGCTACACCTCCCCACATACCAGTAGGCGCTGCATCCATCTAAACAATAGGCCAGGCCCGGGGTAAAAGCGGGTAGACCCCTATAGCCTGTCAGGAATACCTAGGCGGGTCTAAGCCTGTCAGGTAACACGCATAAAGATCCCCAGCCGAGGCGAAGAATACCCGGCTGCACAGGGCTGTCCTCCATGACACGCAGGAGAGAATACATCCGCAGCATAGCCAGGCAGCTCCTACAAGAGGAAGACCTCTACGATAGAGATGGATGCCTAAACAGCGACGGCAGGAAACTCCTCAACCTACTCATAAGGCAGGCGGCCGAGGAGAAGCCCTGGCTCACCAGAGCCGCCCAGAAGGCTAGGAGAAACCCATGCAGAGAGGAGGTCGCCAGGCTCATAGCAAGGATACTGGAGGAGGTGTAGGCCGCGGGGGAACCCGCCGCCCACCAGGCCCCCCGAGACGCCCGCCTAGAGGGGCCCTTGGAGGCGCGTCGCGGCGGAGCGGGGGCAGCCCGCGGCCCGTGGATCCTCCCTGTTAGAGGGTGTGGCGGGGGTTAGAGATATGCGTGTAGCGTTGCTGGTAGGCTTCCCCGGGTAGCTAGGGCCGTGAGCATAGAGCTGGCGCCCGGCGTCTATACTGTTGGTGAGGGTAAGCCTGCGGTCTTCGTGGCGCCTCTCCGTGCAGTGGTGCTCGCCGACCTCCACCTCGGCTTTGAGGAGGAGGCTGCGAGCCAGGGGTATTATGTGCCTAGGATACAGCTGCGCCGCAGCCTTGAGATCCTGCGCTCCGTTCTCGATGAGACCGGGGCTGACTGGGTCATCTTCGCCGGGGATGTTAAGCATTGCTTCTCGAGGCTCCTGTGGAGCGAGAGGAGGGAGCTGGAGGAGCTCTTCAGCTTCCTCGAGAAGCGTGGTGTGAGGGTTACTGTGGTTAGGGGTAACCACGACAACTACCTGCCGATCGTCGCGAAGAAGCATGGTGTTGAGATCGTGCAGGAGCTGTATGTCGACGGCTACCTAGTCATACACGGCCACAAGAAGCCGGCCGGAGGCTACCCCGGCCCGGTCAAGGCAGTTATAATGGGGCATGAGCACCCGAGCATAAGGCTTAGGGATAGGCTCGGCTACGTGACGAAGATGCCGTGCTTCCTAACAGCACCCTACAGGCCTCTATCAGCCACACTAGTGGTGCTCCCGGCCATAGGCCAGTACCAGACCGGGACCAGCGTCACCCTCGACCCCTCAACATACCTCTCCCCCCTACTGAGGGAGGAGGTAGACCTATCAAGGGTGAAGCCCTACGTGCTGGCGGAGGACTTCGGGGTCTTCGAGTTCCCGGAGCTAGGGCTCCTCGAAGACCTCCTCGCCGAGATCACCCTCTAGGCCTCGCCACCCGCTCCTCCCCTAACACCCCTCCTAGCCTGGTACAGCGGGCAGAACGCACACAGCTCCGGCGCCTCGGATACACGGAGCCTGAGCACACCGTCAACCTCAACGACGCTCTCCCCGAAGCCCTCCGGGCTCCGGATCCTCCACGCGACGCACACACCCTCCCTGTTAAACATGCATGTAGAGGCCTTCCACGACCCTATAAGCGCGGCCGCCGCCGCAACCCTCCCAGACGCCTCAACGGCTGATGCAAGCCCCTTAAACAGCTCCTCGAGGGCCTCTACCCTGGACTCGAGGCCCGATACGCGCTCATCTATCGATGAGACCCTCTCCCCCAGCTTCAATACCTCCTCCGCCAGGCTCGAGGTGGACGACACCTCAACCTCCGGCTCTATGATGGGCTCCTCCCCGCTCAAGACACGCTACACCCCACGCTCTCCGCGTAGAGCTATCGGTTGCTGTGCGGTGATACGGGCGGGGGCATGTTAATACCGTCTAGATGCCGGCTATAGGCCCTCTGCATGCAGGCGTGCAGCGGGGCCGAGTATTTAACCCATTATTTACACGGCAGTGATATACGTGGAAGTGTGTTCGGCTCCGCCTGAATGCATCCCGGGGGTGTGTCGCGGCATGGTGCTTAGGGGTGTCGAGCACCTGGCCGCAGTGGTCCTGCTCATGCTTGTCGCGGTGTCGGCGGGCGTGCTCCTCTACTACTGGCTCACCGGCTCCGCCTCGGCGACGGCGTCGGCTGAGAGGCCGCTGGTTAGGATCGAGGCTGTGGAGGCTAACTCCTCCACGCTCAGGGTGTATGTGAGGAATGTCGGTGACACACCGGTCAACATCACGACCATCTACCTGCTGCACAACGGCGTCCTTGTAGCCGCCATGAACACCACCGGCTACGCGCCCCCACGCGGACTGGCTGTGGTGGAGGCGCCCCTACCACCCCTGCCAGCCGCAACCTATACCGTGAGGGTCGCGGGAACCGCTGGTGCATCGGCGTCAAGCATCCTTGTCCTCTCCTCGAGAACCGGGTGGCTTAAGGGCTGGAGCTACCGCATACCAATAATATTCTACAACCCCAGCGCAGTCTACCTAGACTACACGGTCAACGTCACCCTCAACGCGACTAACTTCAACGGATGGAGCATAGTGAAGCCCGACGGCTCCGATATAAGGTTCACAGCCTCCGACGGCGTCACCCTCCTCCCCTTCAGGATAGTGTACTGGAACCCCGCTGCAAGGAAAGCCATCATAACCGTTAACATCGGCGACCTCCCTCCCCACAGCAGCAAGCTAATCTACATGTACTACGGGAACCCCTCAGCCGAGCCCCCCTACTACAGCAGCTCACAGCTCTACGAGCTCATAGGCGAGGCCGGCACGATAAACATCAACAACACCGGCGGATGGGTCCACTTCACCGTACACTTCAGGGAGACGCCCGTGGTGATAGCATCGATAATGACCTTCCACGGCCGCCAGCCGGCGGTCGTGAGGATAATGAACCTGTCGAGGAACGGGTTCTTCATAAGGATAGAGGAGTACCCCAAGCAGTACTACTGGGATGGCGGCATACACCTAAACGAGACCGTCGGCTGGATAGCGTTAAGGCCTGGTATATGGCTCATAGGGGGTAAGATCTGGGTTGTCGGAAGGACAATCGCCAACTCCACCTACCGCCACGTAGAGCTACCCTATAGGTTCAAGACCCTGCCGGCAATACTAACGTTCATAGACTCCTACAACCAGGGTGGCGTGCCGCCGAACCCCCACGCCGGGAGCCATACGAGGGAGAATAACCCATCCACAAGCGGCTTTGACGTAAAGATAGAGGAGCAGGGCGACACTCCTCATGTAGACGAGACCATAGGCTATGTGGCTGTAGAGCCTGGAACCGGTAGAACCGTTAATGGCCACCTCTTCGAGGCCGGGGTCCTCCGGGACGTGGAGTATGTAGGCATATTCGGGCCCGGCTACATCTACTACTGGGACTGGAGGTACCACTCCTTCGCGAGGACGTTCCCCGAGACCCCGGTGATAGTCTTCAAGATAATGACGGAGTATGGGCCGAACCACTGCCATGAGAGGATGATGGCCCCCTCCCGGAGCGGCTTCTACTACGCGCTCCAGGAGACCCCGGCGTTCGATGGCTGGCACGTGACTGAGTGGGGAGGCTACATAGCTATCGAGCCTGGCCCAATCTATGGCATCCAGTACGCCCCTGTCAGCGTATCGGTCGTCTTCGGGGCGCCGGAGCACCGGTAGCGCGTGACCCAGTATATAGTCCCCCGCTGAGGCCTGCTGGAGCCTGGGCTCCAGTGTCTTGGATGGACTGCATAGGAGGCTTGAAGCCGCCTACAGGGTTTCGAGGCTGCTTAGGCTTAGCCTTGTGGTGCTCGGCGCGGGTATAGCTGCTAGCCTCGCGGCCGTGCTCTTCCTGGCCAGGATGGTTGGCAGGGAGGCGTATTACTGGTCTACACTCTACCTTGGCTCCGGCCTGATAGCCGCCTTCGCGACCCTCGTGACGATACCCTTCGCTATATGGGTGCTGGTCATACAGTCTAGGTTCGGCTCCCTCCTGGCCAGGCTCTTCCTCACGCGCGCCATAAACCTCTTCATCTTCCTCCTACTCTCAGTCCTCGTCACCTCGGTCGCGATGGTTGCCTCCTTCACCAGGCAGTACTACACCGCGTGCTACGCCCTACTGATAGTCGAGGCGGGCTTCTTCATACCGGTTATAGGGGGCTACGTGTTCAGGCTGATGAGCCTCCAGCCGAGGGAGGTCGTCAAGATAGTGTTGAGTGTCGCCGAGACACCGATAGAGAGGATAGCGGCGCTCCTAAGGCTGGCCGGCGTCTACCTGCGCTCGGAGGACATAGAGGAGGAGCAGGCGGGTATGCAGGCGTTGAGGATACTCCTCGGGACGCTGCAGAGGGAGGGCTTCATGAAGAACGTTAAGCCGGAGCCGAGGGCGTGGCACGAGTTCAGGTCGTTCCTGCTGATGATATCGAGGAGGGATGTCCACCTACCCATGCTGCCCAGCAGGAGGCTCCTCGGCGAGCTGATGCAGAGGTTCATGGAGTGGGTGCTGCTCCACGGCAGGGACCGGGCCGCGGCCACGCTGATAAGGAGCTACCGTAGGGTCGTCCTACGCTACATCGAGGCGAGGCTGCCCTCGGAGGTGGTGCTAGACCTCTTCCTAGTACCCGTGCTGGAGCCCCTACGCAAGCTGCAGGCACCATACGAGCTACTGGTATACGCCTACGAGCAGGTGGAGCTCCTAGTAATGAACCTCTACAGGCTGGCGAGGAGGGGGGAGGTCACGAGGAGGGAGGCATGCATAACGCTGATGCTGATAAGGAGGTTCGTGTCGAGAATGGGGCCGGAGGAGCTCGCTGGCAGCATAGTTAGGCTCTCAGCGAGGCTCTCGAGGAGCCTGGGCTGCCAGGGCCGTAGGAGGGCGGCTGCCCAGCAGGCCAGGGAGGCTGCTGCTCCTCAGCCCTCCTCCCCCGCCGCCGCGCCGGAGCCCGGCACTGGCACCAGCGAGGCCTGAACCGAGACGACGCCGCGGAGCCTTATAGCCTCCTTGTATAGCTGCTTCACCCTCGAGCCGTCGCCCGCGACCGCTATGATCCTCAACTGGAACTCCGGGGACGGGTTTAGGAGGAGCTCGGCCCTCACCACGTCGCTGTACCTGCGGACTAGATCCCCTATCTGCTGGGCTGTCGAGGCGGAGCGGGAGCTGCAGAGCACTAGCAGGGCGCCGGTGACCGGGCCCCCATGCATCCACCACCTATTAAACGCTATGAAGAGCTCCACGGCGTCCCTCATAGCCTTGGATACGCTCGAGTACCCCATCTTAGAGGCTATCTCGACCAACTGCCTATACACTGGGTCGGGGAGCGCGACACCCGTCTTCACGACCAGGGGCATCCACCCCCATGCAGCTTCCGGTGGGGCGCGTGTTTTGGGAGAGGAGGCTCCATGGTGGAGGCCGGGCTCCTGCCCATGGGGTGTGGTCTATGCGAACTCTACCCTGCCGAGCCTTATCCTCGCCCCGGCTAGTGCCTCGACCTCGCTGCTGCCGCAGCGTGGGCACTTGATGTATGGGAGTGCTGTGTCGGCGTCGAGGTGTAGTAGTGTGCCTAGCCTGGGGTGGTTCTTGACGAGCTCCTCTACGTCGCCCGGCTCCATGACCCATTCGTGGCCGCAGCTCCTGCACCTCAGCCTTGCAGGCTCCCTGACTATCCTCACCTCTATCCTTGGGAAGGCGTCCCGCGCCGCCGCCTTGAAGGCGTTGACGAGGGCGTCCGTGTCTATGACGTTTAGTGCGCCGACGATTATCTCTACCGCCTTCACGGGCCTCGACGCCCTTGAGGCTACGTCCTCGAGTTCCGCTAGCAGGCTTAACGCTATACTGGACTCATGCACCGCCCGGCATCCCCCAGGTGCACAAGGCCTAGGCGTCCTATATACATCTCCGCGGGGCCTGGGATGCAGCGCTCAGCCTATATGCCGGCATAGCCTTGTGGTATGCTGGTGGGAGGGGGATGGTGGACATATACTCAATCGTGTTGTCCAGCTCGGTGG
Organism: Thermoproteota archaeon; assembly: GCA_013153145.1. GTDB lineage: Archaea > Thermoproteota > Thermoprotei_A > Sulfolobales > Pyrodictiaceae > JAADEY01. Next base: position 29,767 of record JAADEY010000042.1, read on the forward strand.
GGTTCATAGCGGGCTACGCCACCGGCTACGCCGTGAAGAAGGCGCTCAAGGCAGTCATGACGCTGATGGGGGGTATACTCGCAGTACTACTCTACCTAGACTACCTGCAGGTCATAACGATAAACTGGGCCAGGCTACAGCTCCTCCTCAGCGAGGCCATCGGAGCCATACAGTCGGGGCTAAGCGGCATACAGGCCGTGGCCCTCTCAGCACCCCTAGTCGGGTTCGCAGCCGGCTTCATGCTAGGCCTGCAGCAGGGCTGAAGAAGGAGGAAGGGGAGGAGCTAGGCGCCCGGCTCCCCGTCAAAACCCCCTACGGCTTTGTGAAGATGAGTAGTGCTGCTGTTAGGTTGTTGTGGGCTGGCCAGACGCCGTAGTCGTAGTAGCCCCACTGCTCCCCGTAGGCTGCTAGGCCGGCGAAGGGTGCCCTGAGCGCCTCGGAGAGTTTTGCTGCTAGGCTCCTTCTCCCCTCCTCGCCGATGTATGCTGCTGCGCCGGCGCAGTGTATGAGTAGTGCTCCTGCAGCCTCCCTGCCCAGCTTCCTCTCCGCCTCCCTGGCTAGCTCGGCTGGCAGGTTGACCGCCCTCTCCCTGTCATGCCTCATGAGGTGTATTGTCTGCTTGGCTGGTATTGAGGCGAAGCATGTTATGCCCTCCCCTTTCTTGGCGAAGGCTGGGTGTTTTATGTATGGCCTGCCGGTCACAGGGTCGTAGACGGCCAGGGGGTTCGCGAGGCCTAGGGAGAGCATCTCGGCCTCAACCCTCCCGACCTCCTCGCCTATCCATGAAGCGTACACTTCGACCGCGTCCCTGGAGTCTATCTCGACGAGCCTCTCACCCCTGACACCAGCCACGCTTGTCGCCACCCCGTAGCTCCCGGTCGGGGTGCAGGCGTGGCCCCCGACGACTATCATCCTCGTCATGGATTCTATGCTGGCTGCGACGGCTATCCCGGAGCCAGAGGCCTCGGAGGACACCTGGTAGCCTAGGGGAGGCTTTAGCTGGAAGTCGTCCCCACTGCTCCCACCGACTAGGAGGAGGTCTGACGGCATGCGGGTGCGGAGCGAGTATAGCAGCTCCTCCTCCCTGCCCGGGGCCGAGTGTAGGAGCACGATGCCGCGGCCCGGCAGCCTCGAGGCGAGCCTCTCACCAGCCCTGCCGGGGTCATCCTGGGCGGCCTCCGCCGCCGCCACCGTCGCCCTGAACGCCTTGTCTGATAGGAGGGCTAGTACTAGGGAGCCGGTGTACGCCTCGCCCTGGGCGTACTCGCCGGCCGTCGAGACGCCTATGAATGGTGCGCCGCCCGAGACGCTGCGGAGCGCGCCTTCAAGCTTGTAGGGGTTGGGGTACTTGGTGTACGAGGCGTAGCATATCATGAGGGCCGGCTTCCCGTACAGCCTTCTTATGGCCTGCTCGTACGCCTCCTCCACCGCCTCTGAGGCGGAGGGGGCCGAGCTCACGCCCGTCGAGAAAATGTTCTTCTCCTGCAAGACCCGTACGCCTATGCTATACGGGTTAACGCTCCTAAATTAACGCATCAACCCGGGGGAGAGGCGGGGGCTCCCCCTAGGGTGGGGTTTTTGGCCCTCCACAGCGTCTTCCCGGGCACCGGGTAGGTGGTGTCTATGGCTGGTGAGTGGAGGAGCCTGGAGCCGAGGAGCTGGGTCTACCTGCTGCACCCCAGGCCGGTCGCCGTCATAGTCGCCGGCACCATGGAGAGGTACAGCGCCATGCCGGCTTCATGGATAATGCCTGCCTCCAGGGATCCACCGGTAGTCGCAGTAGCGATAGCCAGGTCTAGGTATACCTACCACTTCCTCGCGAGGCTACGGGAGTTCAACGTATGTATACTTGGGGTCGACCACCTCCGCTCAATACACATGATGGGTACTGTGAGCGGGAGGGACGTGGAGGACAAGATAACATGGGCAGGCCTGACCAAGACCACCGCGAAGAGAACCAAGGCGCCGGTAATAGCTGAGTCCCTAGCAGTAATAGAGGCGGCACTAGACATGGTCGTGGAGGCCGGAGACCACGACATAGTACTAGGCAAGGTGCTAGAAGCCTACGTTAGGGAGGGCGTCGAGCCGGGAGACCCGGCGAGCTACCGGGTACCACTCCACATAAAGAGGAACATGTACACAGTCCCGGCCAAGACGGTCTTCAGAGTCCAGGCCTAGAACCCAGCCACTCCCCGACACAGGGGGATGAGGATCCCCCTCTCCGGGGCGTGCGTCCCCAAGCGCATGGCGGGTGGGGGTCGGGCTCCGCCCGGCCTATGGGTCGTGTGCTTGGAGTGAGGGGTGGTGTGGTGGTGGCTGAGGCTAGCTATGGCTATAGTATTGAGCCCGTGCCTGCTGAGAAGAGGCATTACAGCTTCTGGGATAACTTCGCCATCTGGTTCGGGGCTGGTGTATCGATAGCGGAGTTCTGGGCTGGGGCGCTCCTGGTGCCGTACCTCTCCCTGCCGGCAGCCCTGGCGGCGATCATCATTGGGCATGCGATAGGTAACCTCCTCCTAAGCATCATTGCATGGATGGGCGTTGAGTCCGGCGTGCCGACGATGGTGTTGTCGCGCGGCTCTCTGGGGAGGAGGGGTAGCTATCTCCCCTCGATACTCAACTATCTCCAGTTGATAGGCTGGACCGCCGTCATGCTCGTCGTGGGCGCTGAGGCCATGCAGGCTGTGACGTCCAGCTTCATCCATGCAGACCTCTACCTATTATGGATAGTTGTGCTCGGCTTCCTCGTCACCGTCTGGAGCCTCATTGGGCCGGAGAAGTGGAGGGGGTTGGAGAAGGTCTCGGCGGCGCTCCTGCTGGTGCTCACTGCGTGGCTGACGTACGTGACTATATCGAGGTTTGGCTTCTGGAGGCTCTGGAGCATGCCGGGTAAGGGTGGTATGAGCTGGTGGGTGGGCCTAGACCTGGTCGTCGCGATGCCCGTTTCGTGGGCGCCCCTAGTAGCCGACTATGCGAGGTTCTCGAGGAGTAGTGGCGGCGGCTTCTGGGGCACCTATGTGGGGTACTTCATCTCGAGCGGCCTCTTCTACTTCATAGGCGCGTTGACTAACATGGCTGTCGGGAAGCCGGACCCCATATCGATTATAGCGTCGTATGGGCTTGGGATACCAGCCATGCTTATAATAGTGTTCTCGACGACTACCACGACGTTCCTCGATGTATACTCGGCCGCGATAACGTTCAAGAACATCAAGCCCGACGCGGACGCGAGGAAACAGATAATCCTCGTAGGCGTTCTCGGCACGCTCCTAGCCATGGTGTTCCCCGTCGAGCAGTACGAGTGGTTCCTACTGCTGATCGGCGGGGCCTTCGTATCGCTCACAGCGATAATGGTTGCCGACTTCCTCGCCAGGAGGTGGCTGTATAGGGATGGATGGAGGGTGATAAGGGTTGGCGTGGACGTGGACTGGGCCTCAATAGTGATATGGGGGGTTGGCTTCGCGTTCTACATGCTGCTGGCCGCCGTAAGCCTCCTGGGGCTCAGGATACCGGTGGTTGACTGGATAGCCGATAACTTCGGCTCAACGATACCGACACTGATACTAGTCACGGCGCTGTACGTGGCGAAGCTCGCAGCTGAGAGGGGGAGGGGCTAGGCCATCGAGGCAACCCTCCTCGCCAGCCTCAACCCAGTTTCTGCAAGCCTCTCCAACTCCCCCCTCTCATGCGGGAGCTGGGCGTGTATGAAGAGGCGCGGGGGCTCGGGGTAGGCTGCTAGGTGCCTAACATACCTTGCACCGAGGAGCCTCAGCCCCTCGAGGAGCCTCTCGGCCAGCCTCTCGTCGCCGTAGACGCGGTAGGTGTAGCCGTCAACCCTCCTAACACCTATCAATGGGCCGTGGACGCCCGCCCTACGGTCTCCTAGAAGGTAGGTGTATTTTCTCACGAGGTGCGCCTCGCCGGGTGGTTTTAGGGATAGGTCGTAGACCAGGTAGATGCGGTCGTAGCGCCTCGTGGCGAGCGAGAACGGCATGTATAGGAGGCTCTGCCTTGGGAGCGTTGTGACCGCCGCGTAGGCTTTGGGGACGAGGCTGTCCCTCAACCGGTACTCGGCCGTATAGCCGACGTAGAGCCCGACCATAGTATACTCCTTGTCCACGGGCCTGAGGCCTGCCTCGAGCGCCTTGACGCTCTCCTCGAGGATGCGCAGGTTCCTCCTCCTGCCGCGGAAGAACTGGAAGGTCGAGGCTACAGCGACACCCACCAGGCCCCAGAAAACCAGCACCGGTATCATGGCAGGAGCGCCTCCAGCCTCGCTGCGACCTCGCGGAGCCTATCGATCCCGCGCGGCTCCCTTGGGAGTAGTGGTATCGTCGCGAAGGGCTCCTCTTTGAAGAAGCTCCTCGCCTCCTCAAGCACCCTCCTACCCTCCTCCCGGTACTTATTGACGACCACACCGCCGACCCTCGCCCCTATCGACTTGAGGAACCGGTACGTCCTCTCGGCCTCCAGGAGCGGGAGCGTCTCCGGGTTTATCACGAGTATTATAGTTGACCCCTTCACGAGCCGCTCGATCGCCTCCCTGTACGTCTCCTCGAGGCCCGCAAGCTCCCTGTAAACGGGGTCGTCGCCCGGGCTTGAGGGGAGGACGTACTCCTCCCCGCCCAGCCTAACCCTGATCTCCTCCCCGGTCGCGTTCACTATCATCCTCCTCCTCTTCAGTATCTCCATCCTCAGCCGCATCAACCCCCTGACCCATTGAAGGGCCGAGAGTGGGAGGCTGAGTATCCTCAGCAGCATCCCGGTCGGGGGAGGGTCTATGACTATGTCGTCGAAGCCTCCCCCGCTGCGGAGCATGCGCAGCAGCTCCTCGAGCACCGCGTTCTCCTCCACTCCCGGGGCGTACCTCATAACCCTCAACGTGCCCTCGAGGTTGAACGCCTTGAGATGCCTGTAGAGGTATGAGAGTTTCTCGGTGAGCCCGGACATGTACCTCTCCACTACCGCCTCATAGTCCACCTCGGCCGCGTATAGGTTCCTCCAAACCCTCCTCGGCTCACCCCCAAGCTCCACCCCCAACACGTCACCGAGGTTGTGGGCGGGGTCTATGCTGGCCACGAGAACCCTCCTGCCAAGCCTCTCCGCCAACAGCACCGCGAACGCCGCCGACGAAGTCGTCTTCCCGACCCCACCCTTGCCAGCGAACACGTAGACTGCCAAGGCTCGGAACCCCGGATGAACGGGAGGCTCATGGCGGCCTTAAGTTGGCTCGAAGAGGCCGCCTATCTCGCCGATTAGGTCGTCAAGCCTCCCGGCCTCCTCGAGCATAGCCATTATCTCGGGCAGCATGTATGGGGCTAGCCGGGCGGCCGCCCCGCTGAGGGGTGTCGGCATCCCGGCCAGGCTCCCCAGCACCAGGGTCGCAAAGACGGTCTCGAGCTGCCTGAGCTCCGCCTCGATATACTCTACCGCTTGGCCTGCGAGGGCTAGGCGTAGGTGTTCTAAAAACCGGTTGAGTGGGGCTGGGAGCCTCAACCCTATTCATCCACTCCTTGCCTCTGCAGGAACCATTCTCTTAACCCTAACCTCTCTGAGCCAGAGGGCGAACAGCATCAGGTTTAGTGCTAGGCCGAGGGCCGTTATGCCTCCCACGGCGAGCCCGGTTACGGTATGAGTCCCTCCCTTGGCTAGGTAGACCGGCACCACCGCCGCCTCGTACCATAGCAGGGCGAGCGTCACCGTCGCCCACATGAACACCGCCGGCGCGACGACCAGCGCCTTCCCGAGCCTGGTGGCCCTGGTTGCCCTTATCACCCAGACAGCTATCGTCATGAGGGCCAGGCTGCTGAGCAGCTGGTTCATGCCGGCGAACGCGGGCCATATGACGAGGAACTGCTTGGTGGCGGCCAGCGACATGCCTAGGGCCACTGCTAGTATCGAGGCGAACCACTTGTTCGACACAACCCTGTACAGGCCGGGGCTCCTCTGCCGGAGGGGCTCGACGAGCTCCTGCCAGGTGAACCTGGCCAGCCTCGTCGCGGTGTCGAGGCTGGTGAGGGCGAACGCCGTTATCCAGATCGTCGCGAAGACTGTTCCCACGGCGACGGGTATGCCGAAGGCAGCGTTGAGCGTGTAGCCGTAGCTGCCGGGTATGACGACCCACTTAACCTTGCTGGCCAGTATAGCGTAGTACTTCCCGAAGACCGCCGGGTTAGCAGCCATGGCCTTCAGGACCTCGCTGGGCGGGGCGCCGGCGGGGAGGTGGAGGCTGGCGGCGATCGAGGAGAGCAGCTTCGCCAGGGCACCATTACTCTTAACAGCCGCCGAGACCGCCGAGATGAATGCAGGCAGGCCGAAGGCAGCCATGGTGCCGACAACCATCGTCGCCAGGAACCCCTCAGTCTCCATACCGCCATAGGCTATGAGGAGGCCGTGGAGCTCGTTGTCCAGCTGCTTGCTCGTAGTACCGGAGCTGACGAGGCTATGGAAGCCCGATAGGGCGCCGCAGGCTATTATCAGTGGAACCGCGGGCCAGAACGGGGACGGCTGCCCGCCAACAACATTGGCTGAGAACATGGTGAACGCCGGGAACGTCATAGCTCCACCGCCGGTCGCCAGGAGGGCTATCAGCGCGACGCCGCCGAGGACGAGGCTCGCCCATAGTATGAAGGCGTTCATGTAGTCCCTGGGCTGTAGGAGCACCCAGACCGGCAGGCTGGCTGCGAGGATTATGTAGACAGTCAGTATGCCGAGCCACTCGTAGAAGCCTAGGCTGAAGACCCCCGCCGTCTGTATTATGAAGCCAACCCATATCGACAATATGATGAATATTATTGATAGTATGGTGCCAGCCGCGTAGCCCAGCTTGGTCCTGTACATGACGAGGCCCACGGGCACGGCGAGGAATATCAGCAGGAACGCCGCGACACCCGCGCCGGGGACCTTCGCGAAGAGCGCTGATATTACGAAGCCGAACGCCGCTATGACTAGCAGCAGTGAGAACCAGATATACGTGTTGAACGCGTAGAAGGCGCTCCTCCCGAGATACTTGCCCGCAACCCAGCCTATGCTACGCCCCTCATGCCTGACGCTGACCATCAGTGATAGGTAGTCGTGGACTACTCCTATGAAGACGTTGCCGAACCATATCCAGAGCAGTGCAGGCAGCCATCCCCATGCAAGCGCTATCGCTGGCCCGACTATGGGGCCGGCGCCCGCTATCGAGGCGAAGTGGTGGCCGTATAGGACGTACTTGTTGGCAGGCACATAGTCTACTCCATCATACATCCTGTGGGCTGGCGTCTGCTGCCGCGGGCTGGCGCCTACGACCTTGTACTGGAGGTACCTGCCGTGGGTGTAGTAGAATATCACGTAGAGGGCTATCGCTAGTAGTATGAGCCAGCCCGCTTGGAACAAGCTTCTACTTCACCCGTCAACCAAGGGCCATGCCCTCCCACGTTAAAAATAGTATAGCCGGATACGTACTAGTCAGTACCAGGCCTTACATACACGTGTACGGCCCTAACCACGGCGGAGACGGAGCCCGGCCAAAACACCCGCCTCGGCCACGACGAGGAGGAGCAGCAGTGGTACGAGGATGTTAAAGCCTGGAGCAGCCTCCCCGACGCGCTCACCTACGCGGCCCCCGGGAGGCAGTATCGACTTGAGGCCCTCACCTCCACCGGGAGACCCTATCGTGACGGTGAACGCCTTCACAAGCTTCTCAACGCTCCTCCCGACACCCTCCACGACGAGGCCCGGGGAGTACATGAACGGCTTCACGGTCATCGTGCCGGCCTCCACTGGGAGCGCTGCGTAGTCGACGCCCCCGGGCAGTATTGAGACCATCTTCCCGTCGACCAGCACCTCTACCGGCTGGTCGCCGGTGATGCTTAGGAGGCTCAGCCCGTAGGCTGTTACGCCGCGGCTTGAGACGAGCAGGCCTCCCCTAGCAGCTATGAAGTGGTAGTAGTGCTTGCCGTCGACGACTCCTATCGACAGCAGGCCGGAGACGTCGGGGCTCGCTATGGCCGTGGAGTTGACGGGTGATGGCCTAAGCCCGACCAGGTACTCGGAGTAAACCCTCCTCATGGAAACTATCTTTGCGTCGCCGCCGACACTAGCCATGATGGTCTCATCGGGCTTCGAGAAGGGCACCGAGCCGGAGACGATATCGTACTCCATGGGGTAGAAGAGGCGGGCGTCAAGCCACTCCGGGGCCTTAATGTAGGGCTTCGAGACGCTGCCATGGCCGCTGAGGGGCACGGGGAGTGCAGGTGTTCCCAGCAGCTCCTGCTCTAGGAGGTTGAGGACTGCCAGGTCGTCCCACCCCTGCGTCGTCGTTATAACGTAGTGTGCCTTGCGGTCACGCAGGTACTCGGCCGCTGCCGTGGCGAAGGCGTCTCCAAGCCTCCCGGTCTTGTAGAGGTTGCGGAGGGTCAGCATCTGCAGCTCAACCACGCCGTGGAGATCCAGGCTTACAAGCCCCCTCTCGATGTCGACGCCGCCTATGAGGAGCACTGATATCCTTGAGGAGCCTAGGTAGGCTGCGGCCTTCCCGTGGCTTAGGAGGTACTCGGCCATCGACGGCGGGTTGAACGGGGGTTTGAGGAGCCTGGTGTCCCAGGCGGCGTTTATGCATGCGGGTGTTATGACCAGCATGGGTGACTCGGCTGAGGCGAAGTCCTTCCTTGTTAGGAGGTCTGTGTACGCGGAGCCGAGGGCGCCGCGGGGCTCGTAGTCGACGAAGCTCTTCCCCGAGCCGTGCATGAACGGTATGAATACCGTGCCCGGCCCTATGCTTGAGAGTATCTTCTTGCCGGCCATGTTGCCCAGGGTGAGGGTGTGGAAGCTAACACTCCTGAACCCGTCCGTGAGCCCGGCCGTCGAGAGCATTGAGGCGTAGGTGTCCCCGGTCATGAGCGTCCAGGCGAAGGGGGCTCCGCCGGCGTAGACTAGGCTTATCGAGTTCGTAGCCGCCCTAGACATCCAGGCGTTCAACGCGTCTATGTAGTTCTTCAGCAGCGTCGCGTTGCTGAAGGGTATCCTGCCGACCGCGACCTCCGGGCACCAGTCATAGTCCGGGTCCATGTAGAAGTAGTCTGTCGGGACTAGGCTGAACCAGCGGCCCACCTCTCCCCCGACCGCGCTGTGGTAGTAGGCTGAGGGCGGCACCTCCGAGGCCGAGCCGACTATGAGGAGGTAGTGCAGGCCCCTGCCGAGCATGCTTCGCTCGAAGGCTATTATCGCTTCTGAGAGGGTCTCGTTGAACCCCTTGATCCTCGAGGCGTTGACTGAGAATGGTGGCGGGGGTGCGGGCTTGTAGTGCCTAGCTATATAGCCCGTATCATAGACCACCACCCTGAGCCCCATGGACTGGTGCATCGAGGCTAGGCGCCCGACGAGCTTCATTGTCTCGCTGGTGGCGTTCGCCGGCACTATTATCACCATTAAGTCTCCATGGGGAGGGCTGCACGCGCCGCTGGGCATGGCCCTCGGGGACTCCATGTAGCCCCCGGGGAGGCTGGAGAGGAGCTTGTTCAGCCTCATACTAGGATAGAAAGCCTTAACCACGACGTGGGCTGTCGGCTTGAAACCCAGGCCCAGCGCGGGGGCGGCTGGTAGGAGCAGCAGGGCGATGAGGATTGGTGGGAGCAGCCTCCTCCACTCCACCCGGCGCACCCGGTGGGCGTCTGGCGGGTAGAGGGTTAAACCATGCTGCGGCCCTAGCCCTCCTAGTGGCTGCCGGCTACTCGGCAGGGTTCATCGCCGGGGTTGCTGTGAGCCCCCCGGCTTACGGGGTGTGCAGCTTCCTCCCGGTTCTCCGGCGGGCCTCCAGCAGGCCCCCCATCGGGCTTCTCCCGGTGATACTCTCCAGGAACACGTTGACTGTTGTGACGGTCTACCTCGTGTCGTGGCTGAGCAGTATGCTCGGCTACCTGGCCGCCGCCGGGGTCTCCGCTGTCACGGGCTTCCTGTGCGGCTATGGGTTCACCCCCCTCCCCCTGACCGCCTGCCTCACGCTGCCACAGAGCGTCGTTGAGCTGGCTGCACTGTACCTTGCATGCCTGGCTGGTAGGAGGAAGCGTGCAGGGTTGAAGATGCTTGCAGTATGCATAATACTCTTATGCGTTGCCGCCGTCATAGAGGTGTTCGCAACCCCCAGACTTTGCTTCCTCTTAACCTCTGCATACTGCGGGTAGCACGAAGTATTAATTATCACCAGTACAGTATTAATGCTGTATCTCCATGGCCCCTGCCATGGGGGTGCCCTAGGATGGAGGAGCCCGCCAAGAGGATAGAAATGGTTCTCAGGGCGTACCAGGCGTATTTTCGGAGCCTAGCCTTCCAGGAGCTACCGAAGATGGCCTACCAGTACCTCGGCGAGGCGGGCTTCGTCGAGGTAGCTGAGGCACTGGCCAGGGCGACCATAGCCGCACTACCAGCACTCATAGAGGCGACGAAGGGGCTGGTAGAGATGCCGGAGTCCAAGGACCCGCTCGACGTGCTCCCGCTCCACTTCCAGTGCCACAGCAAGGCGATAGAGATAACGGGCGACCAGAGCATAGGACTGTTCAGGGCTGTGAGGGAGTCGCCTAACAGGCTTGTGTTCGAGGCAGTGCACTGCCCCTACGGGATAGAGAACCCCCTAGTCCTAGCCAGCTACGTAGGCATCGTGGTCGGCGTGCTGAGGGCGCTGGGGGCCAAGGCATATGCATTGAGCAAGCCTGAGTCCAAGAAGTATATACGGGAGGGCTACGTTGTCTGGGGAGAGAAGACTGATGAGACCTGCAGGATCGTTGTAGAGAAAATAGAGAGGTAATGCTCACCGCCGGTGACTAAAGGGGTAATAAGTTGGGGGCCGGTAGAGACGGGAGAGACATGGAGCAAGCCTTGAGCAGCAGGGTGCATGCGAGCCGAATACTCTACGGCCGCCTCCTCGACTTCTTCGTAGAAGACTGTAGGGGTAGGAGGATCCTCGCCGCCGCGAGGCCGCACGGCGGCATGGGGGGAGGCTGGGGCTACCTAGACATTGTCGCCGCCGGCCTAGCAGCATGCATAGCATCGCAGGCCGACACCCCGAAGCCGCCCGCCGCGGGGAGGCTAGACGTCTCAGTCACCATAGACTGGTCGTCGAAGACGGTCACCGTGGAGCTCGACGCTAGGAACACGAGCATCGACTCCCTCGACTTGTCGGGCTGCATACTCTACCACCTCCTATCCTCAATGGGGTTCAGGTTTAGGATTGTTAGGAGGGAGGCTGAGGCGGCCAGGCTGCCGACGGCTAGGTAGCCCCGGCCACCCCACCCACCCGATATAGGCTCCCTTTTGCCCCTAGCAGACCGGGTAGGGGCTGACTTGCACTGGAGTATTGAGGATAGGCCTGCGTATAGCGTGTTGAAGGTCGGGCTTGATCCTGGGGAGGAGGTTGTCGCTGAGCCGGGGGCCATGATGCTTATACGCGGCGATGTGAGCGTCGTCCCCAAGACTGGTGGCCTGCTGAAGGGGCTGCTTAGGAAGGCGCTTGGCGGGGAGAGCATCTTCCTGACTCATTACCGTGCCGGGCCTGGTGGTGGGGAGGTCTGGTTTGTGCCGCCGCTCCCCGGCGATATAGCTGCCGTGGAGCTTGACGGTTCTAGGGACTGGGTTGTGCAGGACACCAGCTACCTGGCTCACTACGGCGAGGTGGATGTAGGGGTTGCGTGGAGGGGTGGTAGGGGCCTCCTGGCTGAGGGGGAGTTGTTCTGGCTTAGGCTGAGTGGTAGGGGTGTTGCGTGGGTCAATGCCTATGGTGCTCTTGAGAGGGTTGTGGTGGGGGATGGGGAGAGGATGGTTGTCGACAACTTCCACTTCGTCGCTATGCCTGCGGACACCAGGTACCGTATAAGGACTATCGGTGGACTCAAGGCAACCCTGTTCAGCGGGGAGGGGCTGGTCGTGGAGGTTGAGGGGCCTGCGGAGGTGTATGTGCAGACCCGTATACTGCCGGAGCTTGCTAGGCTGCTGCGCCGCTTCATAAGGGCGAGGTAGGGCATGATAGTATTCTATTGATTGTGGTAGAGGTAGGGAAATGGTTAAAGCCTTTATACATTCGCTACCTTTTTCTAAACCAATGGAGATCCCGCCTTGGCTAACACTCCAGTGCCCGGGAGGCCCGGGCTGCGAGAGATAATAGAGAAGAACTCGATCCTCGTCGCCAAGGACATACTCGTAGACCTGTACGACAGCTCAAAGAAGCTCCTAAAGTTCGTTGGCGGATTCCTCTACAACGTGTCCAAGAAGGCCGGCAAGATGATGGCTAAGAGGCTCATGGAGCAGGGCTACATGACTAGGGAGACCTGCCTCGATGTCCTCGCCGAGTCCTTTGTCATCTCCGGCTACGCCGAGGAGGTGAAGGTGGAGGGAGACACGATAAAGATGAAGGGGACTATCTTCGGGTCTAGGATGAAGGGGGAGAAGAAGCCGGTCGACACGCCGATAGCAGGCTTCATAGCCGGCTGGGTCGAGGAGTGCACGGGGAAGCGCGTCAAGGTCGTCGAGGAGAAGTGCATAGCTAAGGGAGACGAGTACTGTGAGTTCCGGATACAGAGTAGCCGGTTCTTCTAGCCCCAGGCTCCTCCCCAAGGGGGGCAGCCGAGACGACCAGCGTCACCAGCAGGGTAAGGACTACGAGCACGACGACTATGCCTGGGAAGCCCCCTGCACCACCCCCATCACCCCTCACCCCTGCATGGGCAGCCGCCAGGAGGGGTGGTAGGCTGAGGAGTGCTGCTGGGAGGAGTATCCGTTTCGGGTGGATCAATAAGTGTTGCACCGTTTACTAGTTGGTTTAGGGGCTGAATAATTGCCTTCCGGCCCATATACACTCCCCTCAAATTAGCCCTCCCACCCCTCCGGCCCCCGCCTACCTGGGGGATGCGGGTTAGGCAGGCTTGTGAGCTTCTGGGGCAAGGGCGGTGCTGGTAAGACTACGCTGAGCGCGGCGGTTGCTGTCGCGCTGGCTGAGTCTGGGTCCAGGGTCTTGGTCTTCTCGAGTGACCCGACGCCGACGCTTGGTGACGTGTTGGGGGTGGAGCTTGGGGGTGAGCCGAGGAGGGTTTGGAGGAACCTATACGCGGCCGAGGTCTCCGAGGAGGATGTGTTGAGGATGTGGAGGGAGAGGTTCGGCAGGGAGGTCTACGAGGTCTTGTCGAGCTTCCTGCCGGTCGACGAGACAATCATAGACTATATAGCGGGCGCCCCCGGTATAGCCGATGAGTTCCTCATGTACTATGTCTACGTCCTCCTTGGCAGCGGGGTCTACGACTACATCGTCTGGGATACGCCGGCCGCCGGGGGGAGTATAAGGCTGCTGAGGCTTGAGAGGGAGTTCTATAGGCATCTTGGCGAGGCGGCAAGCCTCGTCCTAAGGCTGAAGACGGTGCTTGATAGGCTGCGGGGGAGGAGGCCTGGTAGGAGCCCCCTCGAGCTCATAGAGGAGTGGAGGAGGCTCGCCGAGGACATACTCTCAATGCTGTCCTCCACGAGCCACCTACTGCACATAGTCGCTCAGCCGGATGAGCTCAGCCTATCTGTCACCGAGAGGATTGTGAGGGAGTTCGGCGAGATAGGGGCTAGGCCTAGGAGGGTGATCGTCAACATGGTGCCCGATGCCTCGATGTGCCCGGATTGCAGGCCCCTCGTCGCGGAGGCCGAGAGGTGTGGGAGGATTGTCGATGAGTTTAGGAGGCGTTATGGCGGCATAGTCTACACGGTTCCCTTCCTCGTGGAGAGGCCGCGTGGTGTTGAGAGGCTTAGGAGGCTTGGCTCGATGCTGCTTGGGGGAGTTGTGGCGGTGTAGCCCACGGTTGATTGTTTGTGCCGGGTAAATGATTGCAGAATAGTTTAATTATTCGCTCAAACACGGCACACAGAAGCGGAGCAGCTGTCTAGTTGGGTGAGAGTAGTGCCTGTAACCCCCGTGGCTTACGGGTTGTTCGGCTACGGAACAGCCGCGCTGACCTACGGCCTCCACCTGGTAACCGGGTTTCCACGCGCATCCGGCGAGGACGCGAAACGCGTCAAGGCAGCGCTGGCCGCCAACGGCTTCTGCTTCGGCGGCATCGCCCAGCTCCTGACAAGCATACTGCTCTTCGTGTTCTCGACGGACATACTGGCAGCCACCACCTTCGGCATCTTCGGCGTACTATGGACAGCCATATGGCTCATAGACTACTTCGACATGGATCCAAGACCCCTAGTCTTCCTAGACATAGCGATAATCTTCTGGACGATAATCAGCGGCGGCTGGAGCCTAGCCCTAGGACACCCAGTACTAGCAGCACTACTATGGAGCATAACCGTCCTCTGCATCCTGCTATGCCTAGTCCACGGCAAGGGACAGGCACTGAAAGCAGCCGGCATCATGGCGCTCGAGAACACGATACTAGCCTACTACATCTCGGCGGCCGTGGTCTTCAACGTAGCCCTGCACTTCCCACTACCATTCTAAGCACACGCCGGCCCCAAGCCCTCGGAGGGGGCCACCACCCACTCTTCTTTTCCCACCACCACACTAATGGCCGGGACCTCTCCCCTCCCGCCGGATCCATCCCCGAATGGCCCGCGTGTAGGGTGAGTAATGATACCCTCTCCGTCCCCTTGTAGAGTGTTGAGGAGCGGGCTTGAGGCTCGTTGTTGCTCCTTGGGGTTGGCCTTGGGGGTGGAGGAGTGTCAACTATAGGCTTGGAGGCTGCAGTGTCGGTGGGGTTAGGTGCTCGCTGAGCTGTATCCTCCGCTGCATAGGCGGTGATGACGCGAGAGTGTTGGTCATAGTTGCTGACTCGCTTATCACTGGGCTTGGTGTTGATGAGGCTGGGTCTGTAGCGGGTTACGGTGATATTGTCTCGCGTGTCGAGAAGCTTGTCGACGACTGGATTAATGGGCTAGGTGATGGCGACGACGTGAAGGCTGCTTATAGGGAGGGGAGGCTTGTTGTAAGGGTTGCTCCGAATATAGGCTTCTATCAGGGTAGGAGGGATAGGAGTACTGGTAGGCAATTGACTGTTGATGCGAGGCTTAGCCTCTCCCGGGGCCTTGTGGATGCCATCAGCCCGTTAGGGCTCTACATGAGCTATGTGCTGTACTATATCCTGGAGGAGCTTCTCGGCGGCGGGGAGTCCTTTGAAGAGCTGGTATTAGACACGAGTCATGGGGTTAACTTCATGCCGCTCGCAGTCTTCAACGCTGCGAGGCTGGCCGCGCTCGCCTATGCCGCCTCCAGGGGCTCTGGGATAGGGTTTACAGTCTACAACTCCGAGCCGGTTGTCGGCAGCCCGCCCGGCAGGCATGTCTTCAACGTGCATAGGGTGTTTAGCGCCGAGTATGGGGCTGCTGATGCAGCCAGGCTGCTAGCCTATGAGATAAGCTACGGGGATAGGGTCTACCTTCTAAAGCAGGCCGGCAAGCTGGAGGAGGAGCTGCAGCACAGAGTCAATGGGGTGCGTGGTAAGGCTAGAAGACTGTATGGGGAGGCTTTACCCGCCGTCGGCATCTATAAGGCGTGTGCAGCGCTCGCCGCAGCCTACTACGCCGCGGATCACGGGGATGGAGGGGCCTTCCTGGGGGAGGCGCTGGGGGTGTTGAGGGAGGCCCTTCGCGTCTCGAGGGACGCCGTCAGCGTCGGCATCGAGGATGACGGGGGTAGGGCTGTGGTTGCTGAGTGGAGGCTGGTGCCCCGTGTGGATGGCTTTGAGCGCCTCGTAGCTGCTGCTGCGCTCGCCGACTATATTGTCGAGGCTGGCTCCGCTGCTAGGGGTGGCGATGGGTTCACCATAGATGAGCTGGACAGCGTGGTTGGGAGGATTTGCTCGCCGAACTGCTTCACCAGCCTCAATGAGCATGACAGGATAGCTGGTAGGCTTAGGGCCGGGGAGCCCTACATAGCGTTCGCCGTGGGCTCGTGGCCCGGTGAGGGCTGCATGTATTCATCCATGGATGTCAGGAACTTTGTGGCTCATGGAGGGCTTGAGAGGAACCTTGTCGAGGCGAGGGTGGACGATGGCGTTGTGAGGCTGAGGTACCGGGAGGGCTGCTGGCGGAAGGTCAGGGAGGGAGTGCTGGTCGACGTAGCTATCGACAAGTATGCTGGTGGGGGCAAGTACTGCTTGAGGTGAGTGCTTGGAGTATAGGGGTAGGAGTCACGGGGCCCTCGGGGTAGTCAATGCGATTGGCTCCGGGGGGTATGGCGCGGCTGTAGCCCTTGACCTGCCGGTTGAGGTTGTTGTTAGGGTTGTTGAGGGTGTCTGGGAGGGTGTCGTGCGTACTCGTGGTGTGAGTAGGCGTGTTGACCCATCGCTCCTGCAGGCCGTTGCGTGGGCTGTGTCTAGGCTTGGGGGGTGTAGGGTTCCGGGGCTTAGTGTTGAGGGTGTTAGCGAGGTGCCTTACGCCGCGGGGCTTAAGGGTAGTAGCGCGTTGATAGATGCTATCCTCGACGCCCTGCTCGGCTACTGTGGGGTCGAGGTTGGTGTCTATGAGAGGGCTTTGCTGGGGGTCGCCGCCGCCAGGAGGGCTGGCCTGACCGTCACCGGTGCATTGGACGACCACCTCGCGGTGGCCGG
Organism: Thermoproteota archaeon; assembly: GCA_013153145.1. Classification (GTDB taxonomy): domain Archaea; phylum Thermoproteota; class Thermoprotei_A; order Sulfolobales; family Pyrodictiaceae; genus JAADEY01. The sequence continues at coordinate 46,326 of JAADEY010000042.1, forward strand.
CTGCGGGGCCTACGCGACGATCAACCCCTCCAGCCTTGTTAGGCATGACCCCTGCATGGGTGGGGGCGTCTACGTGGGTGTTGTTGTGCCCGGGTCGCTGGAGATTGGGAGGGTTAGGGCCGAGGTGTATAGGAGGTTTAGGCCCCTCTACATGGCTGCGTGGAGGCTCGCGGTGGAGGGCCTCTGGTGGGACGCCGCCGTGGTTAATGGGGCTGCTGGGCTCCTAAGCCTCGGCATCGACCCGGGCGAGGTCTACTCTAGGCTCCGCGGATACGACCTGCTCGCCGTAGGCGTCACCGGGAAGGGGCCCGGCGTCTACACGGTCTCCGAGTCGGCGAGGACGGCTGAGGAGGCTGCCAAGAGCCTCGCCGAGCTCCTGGGAGGCTACGTGTTCACCGTCAAGCCCCTGCCATGCGGGGACGAGGAGCTATGCAGGGCCAGGCAGTCTTCAGGCTGAGGCCCAGCCCGCCATACACGGTCACACCCCACCTCGAGTCCTTCACGCTGCCGGGGAGGCCGACACCATGCATCTACAACCCCTCCACGAGGACATGCAGGAGGCTTGTCAGGAGGTGGCGGGGCGGCCACGCCCCCGTAGCGTATAGTGTTAGGGTTGCCGGTGAGGGGTGGAGCCCGCTCCTAGAGGTCAGCGTCTACATGGGCTCCCTGGAGGATGCTCGTAGGCTTGTCGAGCACATCTACAACACCGCCTACAGGTACCCCGATGTAGGCCTGCTTGCGGAGGCCTGCCCGGGGCTCCGCCCCCTCCTCGACAAGGCCCCCGGGCTTAGACCCCTCCTGGCCCCGAGCCTCTGGGAGGCATTGTTGAGGGCTATTGTCTCCCAGCAGGTGCCCCTAAGGCTCGCCAACAGGTTTATGGCGTGCCTGGTGGAGAGTCTTGGGGGCCGTGTGGTTGTCGGGGGAGTCTCGTTCTATGACGTCCCTCTCCCAGGCGAAGTCCTCGGCGCCGGCGCCGAGGCTTTGAGGAGGTGTGGGCTTAGCCGCAGGAAGGCCGAGTACATAACCGGCCTGGCCGGCATCGTCCTTGGGGGCTACGACCTCGAGGGGGTCGCGGACATGGAGCCATGGGAGGCTGTGAGGGAGCTCTGCAGGATAAGGGGCGTTGGGCCCTGGACCGCGAAGCTCGCCTACATGGCTGCTACCGGGCGCCTCGACATACTCCTCGGAGAGGATAGGAGCGTCTCTAGGGGCCTCGTGCTAGCAGGGTGTAGGCTCCCGCTCCCGGAGGGTTTGAGGGGCGTGGAGGGGCTCATCTCCTACCTGGCCGCAAGCCTCTACGAGTCCTCGCGGGGGGCTAGAGGTGCTGGGCGCCGGTCTTCTCCAGCCTCCCTATCCCCTTCCCCCTCCTAGTGTAGGCTATGATTACCGTCGGCCTCCTCGACTCCTCGGCCGCCTTGACGGCGTCTAGTATGGCTGAGTGGTTGTGGCCATCGCACTCGACCACCCTCCAGCCGAGGCTCCTCCACCTACCGGGTATGTCCCACTTCCTCTTCACCTTCTCCGTTGGCCCGTCAAGCTGGAACCCGTTCACATCGACTATCGGTATGACGTTGTATATGTTGTAGTGCGTTATCGTGCCCGCGGCCTCCCATACCTGGCCCTCGTCGAGCTCCCCGTCGCCGAGTATGACGAAGACCTTGTACTGGTCAGCCGTCCCGTCGAGGATCATTGCATAGGCTATCCCGGCACCTATGCTTAGGCCCTGGCCAAGGCTCCCGGTCGAGACGTCGACGCCTGGTATGCTTATCGAGGGGTGGCCCTCCAGCCCGTCGATGCTCCTTATCCTCGGCAGGAGCGATCTATCTATGACCCCTAGTTCTGCGAGCACAGCGTATAGTGCCGGCGCTGCGTGGCCCTTGCTGAGTATCAGCCAATCCCTCCTCGTCGGGGCGCCGTCGTCTCTTAGGCCCCTGCCGAAGTAGAGGCTTACGAGTATATCCGCTACGCTGAGCGATGCCCCTACATGAACCGACCTCTCTATCCTCCCCATCTCGACTATGCTGCGGTAGACCCTCCTCGATACCTCTCGTAGCCACTGCATCAACTCTTCTCAGCCTCCCCAAGCGCGTTGAGAGCGTATGACCTGAGCCTCTCGGGGGGTATGGCCAGGCCGAACCATATCTCTATGTTCCTGGAGGCCTGGTATGCGAGCATCCATAGGCCGTCGACGACCGTGTAGCCTAGGCGCTCGGCCTCCATTAGGAGCCTCGTCTTCGGGGGCGTGTAGACCATGTCCATTACTATGGCTCCGCTCGGCAGGCGTTTGATGAGGCGGACTGGTATCGGGCACGCCCTGCTCCCGCTCGCCGGGCTGGCGTTTATGAGGAGGCCCACCCTCGGGACTATGACCTCGTAGAACTCGGGCCTAGCCCTCCCAGCCACAGCCTCCATGCCTAGCTTCTCCGCGTAGGCGGCCAGCCTCACCGCGCTGGTGCCAGTCCTGCTGGTTATGTAGACCCTTCCAACCGTGTCCTTCAGGGCGTATACGGCCGCCCTCGCCGCGCCGCCCGCCCCTATGATTAGGGCCTCGTCGACGCCCCGGTAGCCGTGGAGGCGTAGGGGGCCTATGACGCCGTACCAGTCGGTGTTGTAGCCTATCAGCCTCCCCCTCCTCTTGGCGACAGTGTTGACAGCGCCTATCTCCTCAGCCTCCCCCTCGACCCCGTCTATGTAGTCTATTATGGCCACCTTGTATGGCTTCGTGACGTTGAACCCTATGCAGGCGGGATCCTCCCTGCAGTCCTCGACGGCTGCCGCGGCCTCCTCTATGTCGCCTGCATCGACGACCCCGTAGTCGATGCTGCTGTTCAGCGCCTTCGTGTATATGGCGGGGGAGAGCGTGTAGCCTATGTCCCTGCCTATTATGAAGAGCCTTGCCCGGCGCAAGGCCTGGCCGCATCCCTGGAGGCGTGCGTGTGGCGGCACCTTATAAACTGGTGGGATTTTCGTGGGAGTAGCAGGTGTTAGACCGGTGGGAATAGGCCACCTCCTCAAAATGACCATCTTCGGCGAGAGCCACGGAGCATGCATAGGAGTAGTCCTGGAGGGGGTGCCGCCGGGGATAAGGGTCGACAAGGAGGAGCTTGAGAGGGAGCTATCATACCGGAGGCCCGGAGGCCCCTACACGAGCCCGAGGAGGGAGAGGGACGAGGCCTTCATAGCATCCGGCGTCTACAACGGCTACACCACCGGGGCACCCATAGCAGTCATAATATGGAACCGGGATGTCGACAGCAGCTTCTACAGGAGGGTTGTGAGGTTCAAGCCGAGGCCCGGGCACGCGGACATAACAGCCCTCATGGCCTACCTGGGCTTCAACGACTACCGTGGGGGAGGCTTCCACTCCGGGAGGCTGACGGCAGGCATGGTCGCCGCGGGCTACTTCGCGAGGAAGATACTCGAGCTGCACGGCGTAAGGGTCGCCGCCTACCTAAAGAGGCTCGACGGGGTGGAGTGCAGGGCCAGCAGGCCGGGGAGGGAAATGGTCTACCGGAGCCCCCTCCGCTGCCCCGACAAGGACTCCGAGGAGGAGATGGCTAGGGTGCTGAGGAGGGCCATGGAGGAGGGGGTGAGTGTTGGAGGCGTCGTCGAGGCCTACACGGAGGGGCTCCCACCGGGCCTCGGTATGCCGCACTTCCACGGCCTAGACGCGGACATAGCAGCCGCGATGTTCGCCATACCCGGCGTCGTGGGCGTGGAGTTCGGCGACGGGTTCCAGGGAGCAGTGGCCCCGCCAGGGGAGGATGAGGAGGCCCTCGGCATCGATGACTGCAGGCTGAGGGTGGAGACGCGGTGGGGAGGCATACTGGGAGGCTTCAGCGCCGGCGACATACTGGTAAGGGTGGCTTTCAAGCCGACCCCAACGGTTAGGAGGCCTAGGAGGACGCTGGATCTCCGGGGGCTTGCAAACACGCTCATTGAGGGGAGGGGGAGGCATGACCCCGCGATAGTCGTCCGGGGGGTCGCGGTTGTTGACGCGGTGCTGGCCTTCGTGCTTGCAGACCACCTGCTGGTGTGGCTCTCTAGGAGGTATGGCCACTACCACCTAGCTGAGAGGCTAGCCTCTCAACAACCCTGACGAACGCCTCGATGGCCTTCGAGGAGTACGGGTTCTCCCTCCTTATCTCCTCCACAACCCTCTCCAGGGACTCGAGCCTATCTATCAGTGAGAGCGTCCTCCGGAGGCTGTGGGTCGTCAGCTCCTTGAGGTCTGCCGGCTCCACTCCAAGCATCTTGGCCGCCTCCCTCATCGCCTCCCTGACTGCCTGTAGGGCGAAGTGGTGCAGCACCTGGTTCACTGCCATCACCTTGTCGTGTGTCTCAGCGTCAACATACACTATGCGTGCAGCCAGCGCGTTTGAGAGCAGGTCCTCCAGCTTCTCCTTCCACGCGTCGAGGTTCACGGGGGTCACTGCTATCGTCTCCCCGGCCGGGCACTCCAGGGGCCCGTAGAGTGGGTGGAGGCTGGCGTACTCGGGTGGCTCGCGGCTGGCTGCAAGCCTCTTGTAGGCCTCGACGACAGGCTTCTTGACTGATGATATGTCTAGTATGAGCATTGATTCTCTTAGGCGGCTCCAGTGCCTCTCGAGCACCTCCGGGAAGGCTGTTGAGGGTATCGCGTAGAGCATTATGTCCGCCCACTCTATCGCGTCGACGTCCTCCATGGCCTCGGCGCCCAGCTTCTCGGCCAGTGCCGCGGCCTTGGAGTAGTCTCTCCCGGTGACAGCCAGCCAGCACCCAGCCCTCGCGAGCATCGATGCTATCATGGAGGCCATGGAGCCGTAGCCGTAGATCGCTATCCTCGACTTCAACGGGCAGTATACCTGCATGCACTTGGACCATCTCGCCAGCTCGAAGTATATGTCCCTTACAAGGCCTGCCGGGAGCCCCTTCCTCTCCGCCTCCTCGGCCAGTATGCTCGCCACTATTATCTCTCGGAGCTCGTCCTGGACGGGTGCGTGTATCCTTGACTTCAGCGTCCCCAGTATCTTTACTAGGTTCATGCGTGCTGCTATGAGGTCGACGAGGCTCCTATCAATGCTTATTAGGCCTGCCCGTAGCTTGCCTACGCCCTCCTCCTCCACTCCATGACCACCTCCAGTATCCTCCTGGCTATAGCCTCTGGTGTTAGGTCGTGGAGCGTGTAGAGGTCTTGGACGCTCCTGGCGCTCCTCCCGTAGCCCTTCGCGGTTATCGGGTGTACTGGGGCCGGGTACCTCTCGGCTAGCGTCTCGGTCACCGCGCCGTAGACGCCTCCCCTCCTGCCGTGCTCCTCGACTACGAATAGTAGGCCCGTCTCCCTGGCGAGCTTCTCGAGGCCCTCTGCGTCGACCGGCTTGACTGTATGCATGTTCGCGACAGCTATGTCGAGGGAGTAGTTGTGCCTCAGCATCTCGGCCGCCTTGAGGCTGTGTGCTAGCAGTGGGCCGCATGAGACTATGGCCGCGTCGCTCCCCTCCCTCAGCAGCTGGAGCCTGCCAGGGTGGAATGGGGTGTCTATGCTGGTTACCCGCGGCGAGTAGTCCCTGCCTATCCTGAAGTAGACGGGCCCCCTCCACCGGTGCATTGCCTTAACGGCGTTGTATGCCTGGGGCGCGTCTGCGGGGACTATGACTGTCATGTTGTGGAGGCTCCTCATGAGGGCTATGTCTTCGAGTGACTGGTGGCTCTCCCCGTCGGCGTGGTCGCTGAAGCCGCTGTGGGTTGCTATGAGCCTCACGTCTAGGTTCATGCGGTCTATTGTGTTCCTTATCTGCTCCCATGCCCTCATCATGAACATTGAGAAGGCGAGGGCGTAGGGCTTCTTCCCCGCCAGGGCTAGGCCTGCCGCGAAGCATACGAGATCCTGCTCCGCTATCCCGACGTTGACGAAGCGCTCCGGGTACCTCTCGGCGAAGAAGGTCGCCCTGGTGCTGTGGGCGACGTCCGCGGTCACCACGACCATGCCTTCATCAACTCCTCCGAGCTCTACGAGGGCCAGTCCCACTGCATCCCTCATGGACGAGTCCTCGGGGCTGCGGGGGCAGGATACAATAATCTCGCCCACCCTAGCCCCACCGGCTGGAGGCTTAAACCCTTCCGGTGAGGAGGCCGTGCCAGGGAAATGCAGGCTCGTAAGACAGGGGCCTCGTAGGCCGATAAGCATAGGCGGGGTTATGGTGGGCGAGCAGGGGAAACCAGTAGTCATAGCAGGCCCCTGCAGCGTCGAGGACAGGGAGATGATAAGGGAGACCGCAGACTACATAGCCAGGGAGATAGTCGACGGCCTAGGCTTCAAGAGGATAATCCTCCGGGGCGGCTGCTGGAAGCCCCGCACAAGCCCATACAGCTTCCAGGGCCACGGCTGGAGGGCTGTGGAGTGGCTCCGGGAGGCCGGGGATAGGGCCGGGCTACCGGTCATAACAGAGGTCATGGACCCGAGGCACGTCGCCGGCCTGGCAGGGATGGTTGACGCCGTCTGGGTCGGCGCCAGGAACATGCAGAACACGCCACTACTCCTCGAGCTAGCCTCAGGCTTCCCCGGCCCGGTGCTGCTGAAGAGGCACTTCGGCGCACTGATAGAGGAGTGGCTATGCGCGGCGGAGTACCTGCTGGCGAACGGGAAGGAGGACGTCGCCCTAATAGAGAGGGGGACGAGGGGCATCAACGAGTACGCCAGGTTCACCCTCGACGTGACGGTTATACCGATAGTGAAGCAGGAGGCCCGGCTACCACTCGTCGTCGACGTGAGCCACCCGGCCGGGAAGAGGAGCCTCGTACCAGCCCTCGCGAGGGCTGCACTGGCCGCGGGGGCCGACGGCATAATGGTGGAGGTGCACCCCGAGCCGGGAAGGGCTCTAAGTGATAAAGACCAGCAGCTTGGACTGGAGGAGTTCCGGAGACTCCTGGAAAGCCTTATGGAGATGAAGCTGCTTTGAAGAGGATAGAGGCCCACATAGTAGACTTCCTCGACACAGTAGTCCTCATAGGCTCCGGGTCTACACGCGTCCTCGGGAGGCTCCTCCACGGCCTAAACACGGAGAGAGTCTTCATAGTCGCTGATAGGGCTGTGGCTGGGAAGGCGCTGGAGATCCGGAGGAGCGTCGAGGAGGCCGGCCTCGAGACCGTCTACATGGAGGTTGAGGCGGGGGAGGCGTTCAAATCCCTGGATAGCATAGTGGGGCTGTGGAGGTGGATGATAGAGAACAGTGTCTCCAGGAGCGACTTCCTGGTGGCCATCGGTGGCGGGACGCTGAGCGATGCAGCCGGCTTCGCCGCGGCCACAATCCTCCGGGGTATAAGGTGGTGTAACGTGCCGACAACCCTCCTCGGCATGGCAGACGCGTGTGTGGGCGGGAAGACGGGGATAGACTTCGACGGCAAGAACCTCGTCGGCGCCTTCCACCACCCAACCATAGTGCTCTGCGACACATCCTTCCTAGAGACGCTCCCCGAGAGGATCTACAGGATGGGGTTCTCGGAGATCGTCAAGCACGGGCTGCTCGCCGGCCACGCGTTCTACAAGTGGCTGAGGGACCACTCACACGAGCTTAGGAGGAGGGTTATGGATGCCGTGGAGGAGGCTATAGCGAGGAGCCTGCGGTTCAAGCTAGGGGTTGTGCAGAGGGATTACAGGGAGGTGTCGGGGTACAGGATGATACTCAACCTCGGCCACACCGTGGCACACGCTATTGAGCATGCCTCGGGCTACACGATCCCGCACGGGGAGGCGGTATCAATGGGGCTCGTGGTCGAGCTCGAGGCTTCAAGGATGCTGCTCGGATTCGAGGAGAAGAGGGTTGCCGAGACCCGGAGGCTCCTGGAAGACCTCGGGCTGCCCTCCACCCCTCCGAGGGAGATAGATGCTGCAGAGGCTCTGAAGGCAATAATGCTCGACAAGAAGAGGAGGGGAGGGATGATAGTCCTGCCCCTCCTCGAGGCCCTCGGCAGGCCCAGGCTGATGAGGATGCCCGTGGAGGATGCCTACAGGATCCTGCTCGACGCCTGGAGGAGGGTTATGGCATGCTAGGCATGGATAGGGTATGCTGCGTGCTGACCCGGGAGTCCAGCCTCGGCGAGGCTATAAGGTGTGGCTGCAGGCTGGTCGAGGTCAGGCTCGACCATACGGGCGTCGCTGAGGGGCTCAGCCTGGTCGAGGAGGCCGCCTCGGCTGGCATGAGGGTTGTCGCGACGCTCCGGGAGGCGGGGGAGGGTGGTGAGTGGAGGGGTGGCGTGGGGGAGAAGGTCGACGCCCTACTGAGGGCCCTCGATGCAGGCGCGTGGATGATTGACTCCGAGTATGGCTTCAGGGGCTTTGATGAGCTCGTCTCCTCGGCCCCGGGCAGGGTTATTGCCAGCATGCATGTGATGGACTGTACCCCTGAGCCCACCGAGCTCCTCGCAGGCCTGGTCGGGGCGATGCTTAGGGATGGTGCAGCGATAGCTAAGATGGTCACCATGGCTAGGAGCGTCGGCGACGCTGTGAGGGTTCTCGGGCTCAACAGCCTCAACCCTGGAAGGGTCATAGCCTTCGCCATGGGCGGCAGGGGTGTGTTGTCGAGGATCCTGGCGCCACTCTACGGGGCCCCATTCACCTACGCGCACCTAGGCGAGTCGGTCGCCCCGGGCCAGCTCAGCGTCGGCGAGCTGCTGGAGCTGTGGGGGAGGCTGGGGCTACTCGAACCTGACACGCCCAATCCTTGAGAGGGCGTCCCAGAAGCCTGGATAGGACTTCGCGACCGCTGATGCAGAGTGTATCCTCACGGGGTGGCTTGACGCCGCCGCGAGAACCGCCGCCGCCATGACTATGCGGTGGTCGGGCACGGGGTGAAGGTCTCCCGGCGGGTTTAGGCTGCCGCAGACGCCCTCAATGACTATGCAGTCGCCGTCAACCCCCGCCTCCACCCCCGCCTCGGCCAGGAGGCGTATTATCGCGTCAACCCTGTCCGACTCCTTCAGCCTCAGCCTGGAGATGCAGCATATCCTTGACTCGCCGCACGCCGTCGCCGCGAGTGCTGCGAGTACTGGTGCGAGGTCGGGGTGGGGGTCTATGCAGGCCCTCAGTGGCCGGAGGGGCTCGGGCGGCTTGGAGGACTCGACGAGCCTCCCCCTAACCTCGACCAAGGCCCCCATGGAGCGCAGGTAGTCGATGACAGCCCTGTCCGGCTGCGGGTCGTCGGGGTCTAGTCCACGTACAGCCACCCTGCCTGCGACCGCCCCTATCGCTAGGAGGGGGGCTGCGCTCGACCAGTCGCCGGGAACCCTGTACGTCGAGGGCTTCGGGGGGCCCTCGACGCCGTATATGTCTCCCTTGACCCACGTGTCCACGGAGAATGCCTCTAGAACCCTTATGGTTACCTCGACGTAGCCCCTGGAGGAGAGGCCCAGCACCCTTATCGTTGATGGTGGGCGCCTGGAGAGGGCTATGAGGAGGGCTGTGAGGTACTGGCTGCTCTCCGTGGCGTCGAGCTCGGTGTAGCCTCCCTCCATGGGCCCCATCACGGCCGCCGGTGGGCAGCAGCCGCGGTGGAGCAGGGTCTTCGCGCCGAGGGCCTCCATGGATCTCGCTAGGGGTGCTAGGGGTCTCTCGTGGAGCCTCCCCCTGCCGTGGAGGAGTATTGGCTTGTCCTGCAGGCCTGCTATGGCGTAGAAGACCCTGAGTGTTGTCCCGGACTCCCTGCAGTCTATCGCGGGTGTCCAGCCCGGCTCGCCCGCCGAGTACACCTCGAGCATGCCGGGCGACTCCTCTATCCTTGCGCCGAGGAGCCTTGCCGCTGTTATGGTGGCGCGTGTGTCGTCGCTGTATAGGGGGTTGATTATCCTTGAGACGCCCCTGGCGAGCAGTGCTACTGCTATGGCTCGGTGCGTGTAGCTCTTTGATGGAGGGGCGTCTACCACGCCCTCCATCCTGGAGGGGTAGATGGTTGCGGCCGCCAAGACGCTGCCCACCTTGAGCCCACCAGGGTAGGGGGCCGCGAGGTATTACACCCCTACCCCGCAGAGAACCTACTCCATAGGCGAGAAGAGCCTTGAAGCCAGTCCTACGCTCACGGGACTACACGGTCTACGAGCTCGACCCATCCCCCTGGGGCTATGAAGGGGTGACCTCAGCCTACATAGTCGCGAGGGGCTCCAGGGGCTTCATAGTAGACCCGGGGTTCCAGTCCACCGCGGGCAGGGTTCTCGAGGCAGCCCGTAGCCTCGGTGTACGGGTAGAGGCAGTCCTCGTGACACACATCCACCTAGACCATGCAGGGGGAGCGGCATACATAGCGTTGGCGGAGGACGCGCCGGTCTACGTGCATCCACGCGGCGCCAGGCACCTAGCCTGGCCCGGCAGGCTCTTCGAGGCTGCATGCAGCGTCGTGGGCCCCGACGCGGCTGCATCCGGCAGGCCCCTAGACCTACCACCCTCCATGATAATCGAGACCAGGGATGGGGGCTGCGAGCACATAGCAGGCGTCGAGGTCTGCTTCCACCACACACCCGGCCACGCAAGCCACCACCAGGCAATAAGCATCGGTGATGCCGTCTTCACCGGCGACGCGATGGGGCTCCACTACGGCGGCTGCTACGCGCCCTCAACGCCGCCGCCACTCCACCTAGACAAGTACATCGACAGCGTCATGCTCATAGCCGGCGATCTAAGGCCGAGAGTGCTCCTCTACACCCATCATGGGGCCTCCTGGGAGCCGAGGAGGGCTGCCGTAGGGCTCCTGGAGGAGCTGGCCGTGTGGGCCTCCGCCGGCAGCCTCGGGGAGCTGTTGGAGAGGAGTAGGTGCGCTAGGATGGTCTACGAGGCATTGAAGACTGTGCCGTATTTCCGCGGGGAGGTCGAGAGGAGCCTCGAGGGCATAAGGCTCTACGTCACCCGCCGAGGAGGACGAGGCTGACTATACCCGCCACTATGAGGCACGCCCCTAGAAGCTCCCATATGCTAGGCTTCTCCCGGAGGGCGAGCGCCGAGAGCAGCATGGAGGTGGGGAGGCTTATCGTCGACACGACCGTCGCCCTCGCAGCGCCTATCAGTGGGAGGCCTGCATAGAAGAAGAGATCCCCGATGCCGATGCCGAGCACGCCGCCGGCCACAACCCAGCCAACACCCCTCCCGCGGAGCATCCTCGCGAGCCTCGGTGCAGCGTAGGGTGCGAGGAGGAGTAGGATGACTAGGAGCTTGACTATGTTGAGCTGCAGGGGCCCCGCCTCGACCGCCGCGACCTTGGCCGCCAGCACACCAAGGCCCCAGGAGACGCTCGCGCCGAGCACCTCCAGTACGCCGCGCAGCCTCGTACCTCCTCCCCCGCCTCCACTCTCCCTGGATGCGGCGTAGACGCCCGCCATCACCAGGGCTACCGCCGCTACGAGGCCGGGGGTCAGCCTCTCCCCGAGGACTAGTACTGCAGCCGCCGACGCTATCACTATGTACGTGTATGCTATAGGGTAGACTGTTGAGACCGAGGCATCCCTCAACGCGGCCATGTATAGGCCGTCGCCCGTCACGCCTATGAGGATCCCGGCGGCAATGCAGACCGGCAGGCTCTGGAGCGGCGGGGGACGCGGGTCTATGAGGAGCCAGGCTATGGTCATGACTAGCAGTGCTAGGGGTGCCCTGGCCCAGCACCCGGTCAGGGGGTCGGCTAGCCTGGTCATCCCGCGGCGGTAGAGTATGGCTGCAGCCGCCCAGCACACTGCAGCCGCTGCGACGAGCAGGCCGCCTAGAAGCTCCGAGTCCACCTAGCGCCCCTGGGGCGGGGACGCCTCCAGGTGTGCTAGGCTTTAACCCCGAGGCTGCCTAGCAGCCGTAGCACCTCGTCCTCGAGGGCCACGTCGTATGAGACTAGTATCGCGTCGCCTGGCTCCACTGTGAGTCCGTGGATGTTGTATGGTGTTACGGCTATCCATTCGCTCCCCCTCCTCACGGCGAGTATCGAGGCTCCGAGATCCTCCAGTTTCTCGGCGAGCTCGTCCAGGCTTGCCCTCCTCCAGCACCTGAACACCCTTATCCTCTCACTACCCTCCTCCAGTATCGCCGACAATAGCTCCCTGCACTCCTCCTCCGCCGGCATCATTATGATGTATGTCAGCGAGTCCGAGGTATCCTCCAGCCTAGTTATGAGTGTTAGGAGGGCGAGCTTGTCTGTCTCGTCGAGGCCCTGCAGCCCTATTATCTTCTTCGAGGCGTCTACGCGTAGGTCGTCGAGGAAGACCTCCATCTCGAGGAGCTCCTCAGCCAGCATGGGGTCCTGGGCCTTGAGCTGGTAGTGGGCGAGGTCGTTCATGACTAGGAGGAAGTCTATCATCGATGTTATGCTTGAAAGTATCTTCTCCATCCCCTCCGGGGGCTTGAGCTCCGCCGGCCTCTCCTCCCCTATGTCCTCGAGGAGGTCGCCGACGTTGTCCTTGAAGCCCTTCACGTATATCACGTCATACTCCCTCACGACCTCGTCCTGGGGGTTGAGTATCCACTTACCCCCGCGCAGTATCGCTAAGACCTCTACGGCGTACTTCTCCCTCAGCTCCTCGACGCTCCTCCCGGCTAGCCTGTCACCGCGTATCCTGGTGACGACCACGTTGCTTATGGCTACGAGCTGGTGGTATAGCTCCTTGCTTGGCGCGACTCCCTTTATGACCAGCGAGGCGAGGTCCTTGAATGCATCCATTATCTTGTCTACGCCGAAGACGTACATGTATATCGGGGCCGCCTTTGGCGCACTGTCTATGTCGTGGCCGACGACCACAGCCATGTGTATTAGGAGCTGGTACGCCAGCTCGTCGACGACGCTCTCGAGCTCTATTATGTGGCGTGCGGCTAGCTCGTCGCCGGATAGGTAGGTGAAGCTCCCCAGCTCTATGACTGTGTGGAGGTATAGGCGGAGCTTCTTGAGCACCTCAGCGACGCTGACAGGCTGGTATCTTACGAGCTTCAGTTTCGCGTGGATGCGTTTATGGATATCCCTCTCCTCAAGGGTAGAGGACATCGCCTCGGCTAACCTAGTCTCTCTGTCTGAGTGGGTGCACCCCTATAAAACATCTAAACTCCGGGGCGGTGGTGGTGCTGGAGAGGCGGCGGGGAGAGGCGGGATAGTGGCATGGCTGAGGATGAGCAGGGAGACGAGGAAGGATCTACTAGAGGGCACCGCGTCGCTGATGCTCTGCAACGTAGGCGACTATATATCGGGCTTCTTCCTCCAGCTCTCAGAGCCCATCATAAGGAGCGCGCACGCGCTCCTCGCACTCCTCCCCGCCGCCAGTGATGCGCGCGGCGACGTCTACTCGAGCTATGGGTCGAGGCTTGGGACGCTCCTCCACCTAGGCCTCTTCAAGAGGCATTACCGGGGCGAGCTACTGGCCCTCATCACCCTCCTCATAGCCGTGAACCTCTGGGTCGGCCTCCTCGTGGTAGTGATAAACGACCTCCTAGCCGGGCAGAAGATGAACCCGATAGACATACCATTCATAGCCCTCTTCTCAGCGAGCCTCGCGGCACTAATGATGATACCATCCACTACATGGCTCGCAGTAACATCGTTTAGGAGGGGGCTTGACCCGGACAACCTCGTGTCACCCATAGCAACCCTATTCGGCGACATGGTAACAATACCGACGATAATCGCCGGCTACCTCGTGGCAGTCAACACCCCCACGGAGGGAAAGATAGCCTTCATCGCCGCCTCCGCCGCCGCGCTGCTAACGGTGACAGCTTACCTAGTCCTGGGCGCCAGGAGGGGGAGACAGGAGATGAGGAGGGCTGTCAGGATAATCAAGGAGAACCTCACAGTCATAATGATCTCGACGCTGCTGAGCGCGCTCGCAGGCGTAGTACTGGTGGATAACATACAGTCGATACTCTCCTGGAAGGGGGTGCTGGCCGTAGTCCCAGCCTTCCTCGAGGACGGCGGCGCCATAGCATGCAGGTTCTCCTCGAGGCTCGCGACAATGCTCCACCTAGGCAGGGTGAGGCTGAGCAGACTTCCAAGGGACCGCTGGGTGCTGGTGCAGTTCGGCATAAACATGTTCCACGCACTCCTCATATTCACCTCCCTCGGGGCATTCGGCGCATTCATCTCGATCGCCTCGGGAGGCTCCATAGGCGAGGCAGCCGCCGTCTTCACCGTCGTCCTAGCGGCGGGCATCGTGCTCGCCGCGACAGTCTCACTACTCACCTACTACCTCGCAATGGCGTCCTTCATACTAGGCATAGACCCGGACAACACCCTCGCCCCGATACTGACAAGCATAGCCGACATACTAGGCACGACAAGCCTAGCAGCAATGATAATCCTGGCATCCGGCGCCCTACTGGTCTAGGGCTGCAACCAGCGCCGAGCAGCTCCACCGGGCGGGGCTGGGGCTGATTGACCAGCGTCCTCGACGCCTTCGTCATAAAGCCTAGTAGCTACATCTCGGGGCTGTGCTACTCGGTTTTCCGCGTCGAGCCGTATAGTAGCTGTGGGTTCGGCTGCCTCTACTGCTACGCCAGGTGGTACCGCTCCGGCGGCGGTGTTGAACCTCAGTGGAGGGTTGTGGCTGCGTGGCGTAGGCTTGCCCGGGCCGTGGCCCGGCTGCCGGCGTCGTTCTTCTTCAGGCTTGCAACGCTCTCGGAGCCTTTCCAGGGTGCTGAGCGGCTATACTATGCCTCCCTCGATGTCCTGAGGACGGCGCTCCGGCTGCGGGTACCCCTGGTGGTCAATACCAAGTCCCTGCTCGTCACCATGGAGCCGTGGGTGGGTGTGCTGGAGGCTCTCGCGGGCATGGGGCTTGTAGTGGTGCAGGTGAGCATCGGGTTCCCCGACAAGTACTCCGTTGTCGTCGAGCCCGGCGCCCCGCCTGCCTCGTCTAGGCTTAGGGTTGTCGAGGAGTTGTCGAGGCGCGGGATACCCGTCGTGGTGCGTGTTCAGCCGCTTGTGCCTGGGCTTGAGGAGGAGCAGGTGGGGTTGGCTGAGGAGGCTGTGGTGAGGGGTGCTGTTGGGGTTATAGGTGAGTCTCTCCGCTGCACTAGGAGCGACTTGGGGTTGTTGAGGCGGCTCCTCCCGCTCGACGAGTCCGTGGAGTGGGTGGATTACCAGCTTGGCAGGGCTCCCGGCAGGGAGGGCCTCCTCCACCCAGCGAGGGAGTGGAGGAGATGGATTCACGGGGAGTTGAGGGGGGTGGTCGAGTCCTATGGGGCGGTGTATACTGCGTGCAAGGAGGGTGTCGCGCCGCCTCCCGGTGTCGACTGCTGCCAGGCCTCGATCCATCTCCGTGTACCGGTTGCTTTGAGGCCTACGCTTTACGAGCTCGCACGCCTAGGCGTAGATGACCCTATCGAGGCGTGCAGGAGGCTTGGGGCCCCCTACACGTGCTCGATTCATCATAGGGGCTTGTTTAGGAGGTGGCTGCGCATGCACGAGGGCATGCTCCGGAGGCTTGCAGGGAGGAGTGGGGCTGCTAGGAGACTACTCCTCCTATGAGGAGTGTCGGGGCCGCCGTCACCGCCAGGCCTGCGAGGCCCCCGGCGAGCAGGGCTAGTGTTGCAGCCCTGCCCTCGAACCCTATGAGGTATGCGAGGAGCGCCCCGGTCCAGACGCCGGTGCCGGGTAGGGGTACTGCTATGAAGCCTACTAGGCCGAGCATGGTTAGCCCCTGGTGCTTCTCGGCTATCCTCTCAACCCTAGCCCTATACCTCATGTAGAGCCTGCCCAGCCTGGTTGATGGGAGTAGCTTGTCGAGTATCCTCATGAGGCCTGGGAGTAGGAGGGCGAGTATGGCGACGTCTGCGATGCCGACCGCTATGCATGCCGCCGGCGGCTCCCCGGATGCTATGCATAGGGGCACCGCGTACCTCGGCTCTATGCTTGGCAGGAGGCCTGCCAGCATGAAGTAGATGAGGCTCCTCAATACATGCCTGCCCTCTGCAGGGGCTGCGGGGAGGCTTGTGGGTTGGGGTTGGAAGCTCTTATCCTCTTCGCGTAACACTCCCTGCCGGTGTGCTGGTTGCGTAGGGCCGTCGTCCTCCTTGGAGTGGTTGCCGCCGCCCTGCTCAGCCTCGCCGCCAGGGTGCTTGGAGACGCCCTGCACCTGCCGGGCTTCTATGACCTCACCGGCGTCTACATGGCGTGCATGATGCTTCCTTGGTGGGGAGGCCTCCTTGCAGGCGTCCTTGCACCGTTACTCCTCATAGCCTACTACAAGGTGTACATAGTCGCTCTCTGGATATACCCGTTGACAGCCATAGTATTCCTAGCCTCGAGGAGGGCTTGGAGGAGGCTCCCCGCGGTCACCGTGCTCGCGCCCGCCTTCACCTATGCGACTGCATGGTTCCTGCTCTACGCCGCCTTCGGACACCTCTGGAGCTACCTACCACTACTCCTACACTCAAGGGGCTACGTGACCCTCTTCATGGACTCCATGGCCTCAATGGCGATAGGCTATACGCTGTACAGGCTGCTGGAGGGGAGTGGTGCCAGGGGGCTCGCGGCAGCATGCATAGTCTTCGCAGCCGTGGCGGCAGGCTCCTACGCGGCGGTCTACAGCAATGGCTGGGGCTCAGCATCCTGGTTCCCGAGCATCCACGGCTACCTAGAGTTCCACCACAAGATGGACTTCGTGTGGCTCCCCCTGGGCGCGAAGGGCATCAACAACTACTACTACCCCGTCACGAGGTTCCAGCGCGGGGCCCCAGGCTACCAGGTATGGGTCGGCATGTACTGGGTGCAGGGACGCTACGACCCCGCAGACGTTGGCGTTGTATCATCGTTCGCTGTATGGGATCAGAACTTCTGGCTAGGAACCCATGGATGCCCCAACCCCTACACCTACGTCGACCTAGTCAGGAACGTCACCGTCATAGACTTCCACGGCCACAAGGCATACCTCATGTACGGCGGCATGGTGAGTAGGAGCGACGTCAAGCCGTACGAGGAGGTGAGGCTAAGGGGCTTCTTCATAACATACTACGACGCGGCGCGCGACCGCACAGCAATAATCTATGCATGCGCCACCGAGAAGAACATACCGGTCATGATGAGGCAGCTATGGAGCATAGTCAAGGCCTGGAGGATACCCGGATAAAGGGAGTGGCTAGGGGAGTGGAAACGTAGATACGCTCCACGAAGCCAGCCCATACCAGCAGCCTCGAGGGGAGGAGGAGCCACCATCCCTTGACACGCGCCCCGAGGGCCACCACAGCCCTACTAGTCGTACTAGTCCTCATAGCAGTGGTCGCCGCTGCTGTACTACTCCTACACCCCCGCCACCCCGTCCCTGGTAGGCGTCATCCCCTAACCGCCCACGAGTATGCAGGGATGCTTGGAGTCGGGGTAGACGTCGACTGGCTAAGCTTCAGGCACGTTGAGGCAGCATACTTCCATTGGCGGAGCCTCGGGGTCTGCATACCCTGCCTCTTCAAGAAGAGGGGCTTCGACACGGTCAGGATAAGGGTTAGCTTCGACGTCACTAGGAACCAGACCCTACTCATGCTCCTAAAGGAGGTCGTCGACGACTCGCTCCGGGCAGGCCTAAACCCCGTCATAGCCTACGGGGCACCGGAGCTGAGGGAGCACCCCCTCGACCCGGCAGCCCAGAGGCACTTCGTTGAATGGTGGATCCGCGTAGCCGAGGCGTTGAAGGATGAGCCCTACAGGGTAGCCTACGACCTACTCATAGAGTCGAGCGGCCCCATTAAAGACCACCCAGAGGTGCTGAACAAGGTCTACCAGGAAGTCATCGAAGCGGTGAGGAGGATAGACCCCTACAGGATAATCATGGTTACGCCTGCAAGGGTCTCAAGCCCATTCATGCTCCACGACCTCAACATAACAAACGACGGCTACCTGATAGCAGAGTGGCACATCTACGCCGGAGGCCCATGCAGGAAGAAGAAGGGAATCATAAGGTTCAACGCGACACTGATAGAGAAGGCGGTCGAGGCAGCCTCAGAGTGGAGCAGGAAGACCGGCATACCGACATGGGTAGGGGCATGGAGACCAGTATGCCCAGACCCCCACCGGAGGGGATATATACTCGGCACGGCAGCAAACTACACGGAATTCGCGGAATACATGTGCATGGAGCTGAAGAAGCACAGGATACCGTTCGCACTCAACGCCGACGAATGGTTCTTCAACATAACAAGCCTAACATGGAGAAGCGATACAGGACCAATCCTAGACGCGATAATGAGGTGCTGGCACGGCGATTGAGAAGCCATGGAGTAACGTGGAGGGAGGGCTCAAACAGCTGCAAGCATGGTGTAGGGTGGGCGGGTACAAGTCGCCGCGTCTTCTATCCTCGGGGCCTCGCCGGGAGGAGGCAATGAAGGCTTGGTTAAGGCTTCTCGACGAGGAATGCAACGTACTCGGCACCATCGCTGTGCCTAGGTGGCCTATCCACGACACCCGCCCTGATTAGGGATTCAACAGCATCGTTAAACACGATGTGGTAGAGCTGTGTGAAGGCCTCCTCGAGAGGCACGCCATACCTGCCGGGGCTAGTGGACATGTATGCCTCCCGTAGGAGGCTGTACTGCTCCTCGAAGCTCCTTGCGGCATCTAAAAGCATATTCTCCAATACATGCCTCAGCGCTGCATACTCCTTTTCAAGCAACACTGGTACCGCTAGCCTCAGCTCCTCACCCCTAAGGTTAATGTAGCCTAGGCTGATCAGCATCGTTAGGAGCATCATGAAGACTCCTTGGTCAAGATCCATGGATCTGCCGAGCTCACCGGGCCTATAATCCTCGTAGACTAGCTGAACAAGTATAGAGCCCACAGCCTCCATATAACCCTCAACACTCCTCCTGTCAACACCATAGGACATCCACATCCAGGCAAGATCCGGGAATCCGAGCCTCCATCCAGACGCCGGCAAGCGGCCATGAGTATTAAACCAGTAGCCCCGGAACACGTCGCCGTGACCCCATATCCACATGTTTCTGGGCTCAAGGACACCCTCCTCGAAGCATGCAAGTACATAGGGTCTACCCCGTGCAGCATGAGGGTTAA
>JAADEY010000003.1 GCA_013153145.1 Thermoproteota archaeon
GGCCTTAGTAGTGCTGGGTCTAGGAGGTCGGGCCTATTCGTTGCAGCTATAACAACAACGTTATGCAGAGGCTGAATACCATCCATCTCGGTGAGTAGCTGGTTCACAATCCTATCGGTCACGCCGCTCGTGTCTAGCCTGGATCCCCTCCTGGGGGCTATCGAGTCTATCTCGTCGAAGAATATTATCGTCGGCGCTACCTGCCTAGCCCTCCTGAATATCTGCCTTATAGCCTTCTCAGACTCGCCGACCCACTTGCTGAGCACCTCGGGGCCCCTGACCGCTATGAAGTTGGCTCCGCTCTCAGTTGCGGCTGCCTTGGCTAGCAGCGTCTTGCCGACGCCTGGTGGGCCGAAGAGCAGTATGCCCCTAGGAGGCCTGATACCCATGGTCTCGAAGAGCTCCGGGTACTTCAGCGGCCACTCTACTGCCTCACGTAGCTGCTGCTTAACATCCTCAAGCCCACCTATATCCTCCCAGTGAACCTCCGGAACCTCTATGTAGATCTCCCTTATGAGGCTCGGCTGCACGTACTTCAGCGCCTCTATGAAGTCCTTCATCGTGACGCGGAGCTCCTTGAGGACGTCGGCCGGTATTGGCTTGGTTAGGTCTATCCTGCCCGACTTTATGAAGCGGCGGAGGGCGCTCATCGCCGCCTCCTTGGCTAGTGCCGCTAGGTCTGCGCCCGTGTAGCCGTGCGTCATCTCGGCTATCTTGTCGAGGTCGACGTCCTCTGCGAGAGGCATGTTCCTTACATGGACCTGCAGTATCTCCTTCCTAGCCCTCTTGTCGGGAGGCCTTATCTCGATCTCCCTGTCGAACCTGCCGGGCCTCCTCAGCGCCGGGTCGAGTGCCTCCGGCCTGTTAGTCGCGCCTATGACTATTACCTTGCCCCTCTCCTTCAGCCCGTCCATGAGTGTTAGTAGCTGCGCTACAACCCTCTTCTCGACCTCTCCGGTTACCTCCTCCCTCCTCGGCGCTATGGCGTCAAGCTCGTCTATGAATATGATTGCGGGCGCGTTCTTCTCAGCCTCCTCGAATATCTCTCTCAGCCTCTGCTCGCTCTCACCATAATACTTGCTCATTATCTCCGGCCCATTGATCGCTATGAAGTATGCTCCTATCTCGTTGGCCAGCGCCTTTGCTAGTAGTGTCTTGCCGCAGCCCGGAGGCCCGTAGAGCAGCACACCCTTAGGAGGCTCTATGCCTAGGTGCTTGAAGAGCTCTGGGTGCTTGAGCGGGAGCTCTACTATCTCTCTTATCTTCTCCTTGGCCTCCTCAAGGTCTCCTATATCCTCCCACGTCACCCTGGGTATCTTGCGGAACATCTCCTCCTTGACGGGCTCCTCCTTTATCACAACCTCCGTCCTGTCAGTAACGTAGACGTGCTGGCTGGGCTGAGTGTTTACGGCTACTAGCCTTATGGCTGTGCCGAACACGGGTATTATGATTACCTCTCCCCTTGACACGGGCTTCCTCAGGAGGAACTCCTTCACGTACTCGACGAAGTCCGGGCTGAACCTTATCGGCTCCGTGGGTGCTAGGATTATCTTGCTCGCCGGCTCGACCCTGGCCTTCCTCACGGTCACGTAGTCGCCGACGCCAGCGCCTATAGCCTCCCTTATATAGCCGTCAATCCTTATTATCCCGCGGCCCTCCTCGCTCGGCGGCAGGGGCCATACCTGCGCCACCGCCGTCCCCTTAGGCCCCTCTATCTCTATGAAGTCGCCCACCTCGACGCCCAGCTTCCTCATTGCCTGCCGGTCTATCCTGGCAATCTTCCTGCCAACGTCTCTAGACCTTGCCTCCGCCACCTCTAGCCTAAGCTCGGGTGTCTTCAAAGCACCACCCATGTATGATTGCGGAGAATAAGGGGTATTATAAGGGAAGGCTACGGCTCTAAGGAGCTTAGGGCCGGAACCCGGTTCTCCAGAGGCGTGTCCACCTATCCCTCTTTATCCTCGACATCACCCTCTCCAGGTACCTATACACGGTGCTGTGCTGCCTCCCCCTGATGAGCATCTCAACAGCCTCTCTCGCCGCCTGCGCGGACTCGTAGTCGCCTATTATGCCTACATACGTCCTGTAGACGGAGATGTAGGTGCCCGTCATCTCCTCTATCGTTCTCCTCGCCCTGCCCTTCTCGCCTATAATCCTCCCCTTGATTCTCTGGAGGTGGTTCGGCGCGTCGCCCACGAGCTGCTTGAGGTCTATCAGCATGAATACCTGGTCTTCGTCTAGGAGCCTGAAGGCCTTCTCCGGGCTGAAGCCATAGGCTATGGCCTTCACGACCTCCTGCGCCTTCATTACCATGTATGGCGGCACGTCGGGGGCCTCGGGCTCTATGATAACCATGCCGCTCCCACTGTCTATGAGTATCTTCGTCCTAGTCCTCCTCGCAAGCTCCTGCTTCACCCTGCCGCCCTCGCCTATCAACACCCCTATCCTGTCTATCGGCACCCTCGCATACACCCTGAACACGCCTGGTATGACGCTGGGCTTCTGCTGGGAGCGGTTCTCCAAGACTGATCACCGCGCGGAGGAGTGTGTGGATTCTCCGTGTACGGTTACTCGTTGAACTGATGCCTAGTTAATCAGCGTAGCGGAGCCTTATCATGTCCCTGGCCTTGCTGGCTACATGCTCCAGGTCGGCCTCTGAGGGAACCCACTTCTCAACCGGGCATTCGAGGCTGCAGGAGGTGACCTCCTCAACCAGCTCCTCTGCTCCCGGGGTCTCTACGCCGAGTCTTTTGCCGAAGAAGCGCACCAGGTTGACCATGTCGTGTGCGAGGAAGTCGGGGCTGTTGGGGTGGTCTAGCTGCACGGCCTGCGCGACGTCTATCACGTGCAGCCTCCCGCGGTGGAGCATTAGGTTGAACTCGCTGTAGTCGGCGTGTACTAGGCCGGCGCAGCAGAGTATCCTCTTATACGCGTCGACGGCCTCCCTGAACAGTCTCTCCGCCTCCTGCTCGTCTAGGTGGTCTGCCAGCTCGTGGAGGAGGGGTGACCGGACACCATTCTCCCCGAGGAACTCCATCACTACTATGTTCTGGTAGACGAGGTATGGTTTCGGCACTGGCACGCCTGCCTCATACATCCTCTTTAGGTTGCGGAACTCCTTCCTAGCCCATGCGAAGAACAGCTTCTTCGTGTTTGATGTGTCGACGGACTGGAATCTCGGGTCGCCGAGAAGGTACTTGTAGATGCTCTTCCTGAACTCGGCCGTCATCGTAAGGTATATCTTGACTGCATACTCCCTGCCATCCCTCCCTATGGCCCTATAGACCCTGGCCTCCTTACCGGCGCTGACCACGCCGGCGAAGCGCTTCAGCTTAAGCCTCCTCATGACCTCGTAGGCGGCCATTAGGGTCTGGGCGTCCCAGACCTCTTCGAAGGTCTTGAAAAGCTCGTCCTTGCGGAGCCACTTAGGCCTCCTTACCATGCAAACCTTCTCCCCCTAACGCTATGCAAGCTCCTCCATGAGCTCCTTGAGCTCCTCGGGGAGGAGCCCCATCTCTATGAGCTTCCTGACCTCGTCTCCTCTATAGCGGTATATCGCGTCGCCGCGGTCGGGCTTGAAGTCCCATGGCGCCACGAGGATGACGTCACCCTCCCTCATCCACACCCTCCTCCTCATGCTCCCCGGTATCCTAACCTTCCTGGTTACCCCATCCGCGCAGCGTGCCAGGAGGTGGTCTGCGCCTAGGAGCCTCTCGACTATGCAGAGGAGTGTCCCCTCCTCGCTGCTGGGCAGGGGGATCTCCTTCGACTTCTCCTCCTCGCCACGCCTCTTCTTCTTCCGCTTCTTCCTCTTAGCCAATCCAGGCCTTCACCGGGAGGCTTAGCTCAGAGCTCAATGCCTTATAATCGTGTTGGGCTTCACTCCCCGCCGCTGCCCTCAGCTGGGAGGAGGTAGTACTTGCCGCCGGATCGGAGCAGCAGCCTCTCCTCCCCCGGCCTAGGCTCTCCACCCTCTATGAGCAGGTAGCCCCTCGGTATCTCCTGGTACTCGTACTCCCTGTCTATCAGCTGTACATGCACCTCAGTGGGCGTGGAAGCCGCGACGAGCACGCGGTGAGACTCCTGCGGCGCGGGCGGCTTAAGGCGGTGCCATGCCTCCTCGACGCTCATCCTCATCCTCCTCTCCATGCCGAGGAGCCTCACATACACCCTGCCGCCGCGGATCCTCTCGACCACCGCGAGCCTCCCATCCGGCAGGGAGACCATGCTGCCCTCGTGGAAGAAGGGTAGCCTCGCGGAGACTGTCACCCTTCCAAGCCTCTTACCATCACTCCTCCGCCCAACCAGCTTGTAGGACTGCTTGGTCTCCGCTGCTAGGAGCGAGCGCAGCCTCGCAGCGAGCATCCTGGCCGCTGCAGCATCGTCAAGCTTTATGTCCAGCCCCTCCCTGACCCTCTCAACGCTTATGATGGATGAAGCTGGCTTGCCGGCGGACGACAACACCCTCATAACCATCTCCTCCTCCTGCGGTGTCAGCCTCCCCCTCGTGCTCCTAACCTGTAGTAGGGCGGCGAAGCTGCCGGCTGCCCTGCGGAAGCATGAGGGGCACAGCTTCTTCACAACCCTGACCCTCACCATGTGGACGCTGCTATAGTCGCCTTCGAGTCCACGGAGCCTCCCAGTAACCCTCACGAGTGCGTAGTCGCCGTGGAAGCGGTCCCTCACATACTCCACCGACTCTATGCTGAACGACTCTACCTCCGGGTGTGGCTTGAAGCTGGCCATGAGCTGCGCCCTTATGGCGTCCTCGAGGCCGCCCATATCGACCCATGAACCGGCGTAATGTACGGCTCCACACCGTGGGCACATAGTTATCTCCACTACCCTCGGCAGCCTACCGAGCCCGTAGACCTCTAGGAAGCATGAGGGGCACAGCCTGCCGTCGACCAGTTTATCTACCTCCTTGCCACACCTTATACATTGCTTCAAGACACCTACCCCCTACAATGTAGTTGCAGGCCCAGGCTCCGGTTATGTGGCTGACTCGGAGAGAGGAGAGGGGGCCTGCTAGAGGAGTATCTTCACCGCCTGCGCGTGCGGTATGCCTGCCACCTTGAGTACCGCGGCTGGATGTATCAAGCCTCTCTCTATCGCTGCCTTTACTGTCTTCTCTCCGACGAGGTTCAGTATCGTTGCTGTCGAGGCCTCCCTCATCGCGTGGCTTAGCGGGACTAGCTGGCCGCCGTAAAACCTCTCGTTGACGTGTAGGACTATGTTTCTCTCCACGAGCTTGACCCCGAGTAGGTTTGAGTCGCAGATGGCTACTATCTTCTCGCCGCGGACCTCGTAGACCTTCATGTACACCATAGGCTCTGCAGGGGCCTCTCGCGTCAAGACCTCCTCTTCCATGCTGGTATGATGGGCTGGGCCCCGGGTTATATGGGTGGCACCGGCTGCTCGGCTCCGCATGCTTCACAGATTAGGATCCAGGCCTTGCCGCGCCTCTCCAGCCTAGTGTCGGGTGCTCCGCACGTCGGACATATCACGTATGTCTTCACGAACCTCTCCAGCAGCTTGTTGAGTGTTGCTGCTGATACCCTCACGTTTATAGTCAGCATGCCGGAGTCCTCATCGTAGCTGCCGGCTGCGCCAAGCTCCTTCAGCAGGTACCTCATCAGTATCCTCGGCTCCCTCCTCGTCACGTCGCAGAGCTGCTTGAAGTTCCTTATGATCGTCTTGGAGCCGACCCTCTCCACGGCTACCCTGGGCAGCTCAAACCTCCCCGCCTTGACGCCGCGTGCCGGTAGCCTGGAGTACAGCCTCTCGAGCAGGTAATCATAATTGTATATCAGCTCGACCTTCCTCGGCTTCAAACAGCACTCACCCCCTAGGGGCGCGTTGCGCCAGCCCCTCTTTTATCCTAGGCTTATACGCTGGCTCCGCCATCCAAACCAGTGTGTGAGGGTAGGAGCGGTAGTATGAGCGGGAGGTATTACATTGAGGTGTACGGCTGCAGCCTCAACCATGCAGACGCAGCGCTAGCTGCTGGTATGCTCGAGGCTGCCGGCTATAGGAGGGTTGAGACGCCCTGGGAGGCTGATGTCATACTCGTCTTCACCTGCACCGTGAGGCTCGACAGCGAGGAGAGGATGACGAGGAGGATCCGGGTGCTCAGCGGGGTCGCGGAGAAGACGGGGGCCACCCTCGTGGTGGCTGGCTGCATGGCTGCCGCGCAGCCCTACACGGTGAAGAGGATCTATCCGAAGGCGCTCCTCCTATCACCAGCCAACCCACACCGCGTGCTTGAATGCCTCAGGCGGAGGAGGAGCCTGCTACATGAGCCCGCCAGGCCTAAGACGCTGTACACGCCGCCGCCGAGGATAGCGATGCATGGACGTGTCGCCGAGATCCCTATAGTGGATGGCTGCCTCGGCGACTGCGCGTTCTGCATAACCAAGCTTGCTAGGAGGAGGCTGTATAGCAGGCCCTTGGAGGTGGTGAAGAGGTATGCTGAGGAGCTTGTTAGGAGCGGTGCCCTCGAGCTCAGGGTTACGGGGCAGGACGCTGCAGCCTACGGGGTAGACATCTATGGTGAGAGACTGCTCCCACGCCTCGTCGAGGAGCTTGCCAGTATACCGGGGGACTTCATGATAAGGGTTGGGATGATGAGCCCCGACCAGCTCCTCCCAATACTCGACGAGCTGCTCGAGGCGATGAGGAGCCCCAAGGTGTACAAGTTCCTACACGTACCGGTGCAGTGCGGGGACGACGAGCTCCTAAGGATCATGGGGAGGAAGTACACCGTCGATGATGTAAGGTATATCGTCAGAGAGGCGAGGAGGAGGCTCCCAGGAGTAACCATAGCGACCGACATCATAGTCGGCCACCCAGGCGAGGACGAGGAGGCTTTCAGGAACACGCTCCGGCTCCTCGAGGAGCTCCGGTTTGAGAGGGTCCACGTGGCGCAGTACACGCCGAGGCCGAGGACCAGGGCTGCGGCGATGAAGCAGGTCCCCGACCCCGTGAAGAAGGAGAGGTCGAAGAGGGTCATGGAGATAGTGCAGAGGATAGGCTTCGAGGAGCATAGCAGGCTTGTCGGTGCTAGGGCGAGGTGCCTCGCCCTAGGCCCCGGGGAGAGGGGAGGGGTTGAGGCCAGGCTCTACAACTATGTACAGGTGATCCTCCCGGAGGGTGTTGAGCCCGGCTGGGTCGAGGTAGAGATCACCGAGGCTACATGGTACGACGTGAGGGCCAGGCCCACTTTAATGCCCCTGGAGGGGAGCTAAGCCCTCTAACCGGATGGGAGGTTGTCCAGCCGGGGCAAGGAGGCCGCCGCCAGGCACGTCTACCGTGTAGTCCTGGACGCGCTCACCAGCATAGAGAGGCTGGGCGTCGGCACGGGCTCCACCGTTGGCCTCGTCCTGGATAGGCTCCTCGGCGACAAGGAGGCAAGGAGGCTCCTTAGGGGAGTCGTGGTTGTCGCGTCGAGCCTTGACACGCTCGTGAAGCTCGTGGAGGCTGGCGTGAGGGCGAGCCTCACGCTCCCCCCAGGGGGTGTAGACCTCTACTTCGATGGTGCAGATGAGGTTGCATGCGATAAGAAGATGTGCATGCTCGTCAAGGGCAGGGGGGCTGCCATGACTAGGGAGAAGATGCTCGCGTTCTACTCTACGAGGACGCTCATAGTAGTTGACGAGTCAAAGGTATCGAAGACGCTCGGGGAGAAGGGGAAGCCGGTTCCCGTCGAGGTGCACCCAGACTCGATGATGGCGTTCATAGAGTACATGAGGCGTGTCGGCGTTAGGGCTGAGGCTAGGAGGGGCACGGGGAAGGATGGGCCCGTAGTCACCGATAATGGTGGGGTCGTCGTCGATACCTGGCCATGGGGGGTGATGCCCCCACACATGTTCGAGGCACTCCTAGACACTACTCCGGGCGTCATAGGCCATGGATTGTTCCTCGGCGTCGTCGACGAGATAGTAGTAGGCCATGATGATGGGTCTGTGAGCGTGATACCTTGCAGGAGGACAAGGATCCCGCGGAGGCGTTGAGGAGGCTGGCTGAGAGGGTTAGGAGGGAGTCCGAGAATCCGCGCGGGAAGGCGTGGGAGGCCGCCGAGTCTGGCCGTGTCGTGCTTCTCGCGGGCACTAGGCCGCGTCTATGGGTGGTGATAGGCGAGGAGGCCGACTACATAGTGCTCCCAGGGACGTATTGTAGCTGCCCACACTTCATGATAAGGGTTCTCGGCGAGGCGGAGGACAAGCCATGCTACCACCTTGTAGCCGTGGAGGCTGTGCGTAGGGGTAGGGCTGGGAGACTGGTCGCCGTCGACGCCACGACGGACGAGCTTGCAGACATATTATCCGAGGCACTCCTAACGGGTAGATCTAGGACTCTGCGACGCCTACTCTATGGGGGCGATGCTGAGCCCAGGCGGTCCTGAGCAACCGCTGTGATGTGTTTAGCCTTGGCTGAGCCCCTCCCAAGGGGAGAGAAGGGGTGAGGATCTCTATGACGGGGCAGGGGCTGTTGAGGGAGCTTGCGGCGAGGGTTGTCGGCGAGGAGAAGGCAAGGCGGATGTGGGGGAGGCTCGAGATTATAGGGGATATAGCTGTGATAAGGTGGCCGCCGGGCTTCACGGTCGAGGAGCTGAGGAGGATAGCCGAGCTCATCCTCGAGAGGCTTCCATACGTTAGATCGGTGTGGGCTGCCTCAAGCCCCGTCGAGGGCTCCTATAGGCTTAGGGGCTTCACTCACCTCGCGGGCGAGGAGAGGAGTGAGACCATCTACAAGGAGCATGGCTGCCTCTTCAAAGTAGATATAAGGAGGGTTTATGTGTCGCCGCGTCTATGCCACGAACATATCAGGATTGCGAGGCTTATAAGGGATGGAGAGGTTGTCATCAACATGTATGCTGGTGCAGGCCTCTTCTCAATCATAGCCGCTAGGCATGCGAGGCCACGCAGAGTCTATAGTATCGACATCAACCCGGACGCCTACAGGTTCATGGTTGAGAATGTGAGGCTTAACAGGGTTGAGGGTATAGTTGTACCGATACTCGGCGATGCAGCCAAGGTGGTCTCCGAGAGGCTTAGGGGCGAGGCCGACCGTATACTGATGCCGTTACCCAGCCTCGTCCTAGAACACCTACCCCACGCCCTCGAAGGGCTTAGGGGTGGGAGGGGCTACATCCACGCCTACCTACACGTCCACGCCGCGCGCGGCGAGGATCCGAGGAGCAAGGCTGTCTCAAGGCTTATGGATAGGCTCGGGGAGCTTGGTGCGAGGGCTAAGCCACTCTTCACAAGGGTTGTAAGGACTGTCGGGCCACGCTGGTATCAGGTCGTGGTGGATGTTTACGTGGAAACTGTTTAATCCCCCCGTGGCTGCGCTTCAGCGTAAAGGGAGCCTAGTGGCGAAGGTACCCGTTAAGCTTGTTTCCTGGGACGAGATTGTCGAGTGGAGCCATGGCCTCGCCGAGAAGATAAGGGAGAGCGGGTATAGGCCTACAGTCGTTATAGCCGTTGCGAGGGGCGGCTACGTCCCGGCCCGCCTCCTCTGCGACTTCCTCGGCGTCGAGAACCTGCTAAGTATTCAGAGCCAGCACTGGACCGAGGCGGCGAAGATGGCCGAGAAGGCCGTGATAAAGTTCCCATACCAGGTTGACCTTAAGGGGTACCGTGCACTCCTCGTCGACGATATAGTTGATACCGGCGACACACTGAAGCTCGCGAAGGAGTACATAGAGAAGAACTGGCGCCCCGACGAGCTGCGCGTAGCCGCGCTGCAGTGGATAAGCACCACTGCCAGGTTTAAGCCCGACTACTACTACATAGAGGTTAAGGAGTGGGTCTGGTTCCAGTATCCCTGGACGAGGCTTGAGGACACAACACAGTTCATAAAGAGGATGGTGCTTGAAGAGGCTAAGGAGAAGGGTAGGAGGGAGTGGAGCTACGATGACATAGTGAGGGGGTTCAAGGAGTGGTATGGTGTTGATGTCGGCGACATGTATTACCGTGACGCCCTAAGAATGCTTGTCGAGGCAGGAGTGCTCGAGGAGAGGGACGGCCTATACATAGTCAAGGCTTCTCCCCGGTGACGGTGACCCCGGCCATCCGCGCCGCCCGCAGGAAGTCTTTCTCCGTCAGCGGGAGCCATTTTCTAAGCTCCATGTAGAGGCTCCAGTCGACCATACCACTCCTGGCCCTCCTCGCTATCTCCACGGCCGCCCTGAGCCTAGCATCCCTCGGGCACATGTTCCTCCTCACGGCCTCCTCTACATCGCCCAGCGTGACGTACCTGGCTGTGAGTATTATTGATGCAATAATGTTGATCCTGTTCGGCACACCTATGATGCTCCCCCGGAGGCTTATCCTCCTCCTCTCAACACCCTCCACGCCGGGTATGCTCCTCGTGGCGCCCTTGACGGGGGTTAGGTCTACTATCCCGCCTATTATGAACGCGTCGGCCTCGAGGACATCGTCCGCGGAGAGGTCCCTCGGGGCATCGGGGTCTAGGAGGATTATGCGCCTATACCCGTGGGAGCGGAGTGTCTCGGCGCAGCCCGTGCCGCTGAGCCATACACGGTCCAGCCTCATCCCCTGCTGGAGCCAGGTGATAGTCTCTGCTCCTACTGGTGCTAGGAGGAGGTGTGCATCCCAGAGATACCTCCTAACCACGCCTAGGGTGCATATGAGCTGCCTCCTTAGGCTGCGCAGTTCCCGTGGATGCCTATGCATTGGGAGCAGGGAGAGGTCTACGGCTATTATCGGGCGGCGCGGCTCCACATCTATGTCGTCTGCTGATATATCGTAGGGCGGCTCCATGGATGCCTGGGCGTCGAAGCTCTTGTCGCCTCCCGGCGCTGCCAGGCGTAGCCCCGTCAGCTCATCGGCCTCGAGCAGCCTGGCTCCAGTCCCGCCCTCGATCCTTATGCCGGCCTCCCCTCTAAGCAGCCTCACCGTTACCTCCTGAAGCCTGAGCCTCCTCCACTTCAGCCTAAGCCTGGAGAGGAGGGTTGACACCCCCGCGCCGCGGAGCAGCCTGGCCAGCCTCCAGCGGGGCAGCTCATCGAGGAGTGTGGCTGGGGGGCGTCGGCTACCGTGAGGCTCTTCAGCCCCCATGACTGCTTCCCGGCTCCGGGTTTCAGGGAGTGCTCGGCGGGGTCTAGTGCGTGGAGAGGAGGCTCCTCATCCACCTACTATACCTCGCCGCTTAGGGCTCTTTTAACCTCAGCCGCCACGAGCTCTACGTCACGCCTACGGAGCCTTGGGTGTACTGGTAGGCTCAGCACCTGCCTCGACGCCTTGAGTGAGTTCGGCGCTATCCTGGACGAGGATGGGTATCCGAGGCTCCGGTAGAGGGGCTGGTCTGGTATTGGGCGTGGATAGTGGACTGCCGTCTGGATCCCCCTCCTCCTAAGCCTCTCCGCGAGCTCGTCCCTCGTTATCCCCGTCTTCTCCGGGTCGACGCGGACGACGTACTGGTGGTAGACGTGTCTGTAGCCGGGCCTCTCCCTTGGCAGGATTAGCGGGGTGCCTGCAAGCAGCTTGCTCAGCAGCTCGGCGTTCCTCCTCCTGGCCTCGTTGAGCCTCCTCAGCCTCCGGAGCTGGACTAGGCCCAGTGCAGCCTGTATACTCGTCATCCTGTAGTTCAGCCCTAGGCATACGTGGAGGTATTTCTCTGCCTGGCAGTGGTTTCTGAGCAACCTCGCCTTCTCAGCAACCTCCTCAACATTGGTCGTTATCATGCCGCCCTCCCCTGTCGTGATGTTCTTCGTCGCGTAGAAGCTGAAGGCCGCCGCGTAGCCGAGGCCGCCCACGGGGCCCTCCGGCGTCTCGGCTCCATGCGCCTGGGCTGCGTCCTCGAAGAGCAGGAGGTTGTGGTCCTCCGCTATCTCTCTGAGCGTCTTCATGTCGGCGGGGTGGCCGTAGAGGTGTACCGCTATTATCGCCTTGGTCCTCGGAGTTATCCTTTCGAGTACTGATTCCGGGTCTAGGGTGTAGTATTCGAGCTCTATGTCTGCGAACACCGGCCTAGCCCCTACAGCAAGCACCGTGTTGGCCGTCGCTATGAAGGTGAACGCTGGTACAATCACCTCATCTCCCTCGCCGATGCCGGCAGCCCTCAGCATGAGCTCCAACGCCGCCGTGCCGCTGGTCACGGCTACCGCGTAGCGGGTTCCCACCAGCTTAGCGAACTCCTCCTCGAACTCTTCTACGAGTGGACCATGGGCTAGCCAGCCGGAGCGTAGAACCCTTACTACTGCCTCGATCTCCTCCACTCCTATATAGGGCTCACATATCCTCACAGCCCAGTCCACGGAGGCACCCTTTCATGGGCTTGGCGCTGGAAGTGTTAAACCTTGTAGTGTTCGTGGCCTGGCTCGCGCTGCTAGCTGTGCTTGGGAGGGAGGCGCTGGGTGGTAGGAGAAAGGTTAGGGTTCGAGTGCTTGACGCGGCCCTCCTGGTGCTTGTACTGGCCTATCTCCTGGCCAGGATGCTGATACTGATCGGCTAGCTTCGCTCCTCCTCAACGCAGCCGGTCGGCCCCGTTGATAGAGGGACTAGGCATAGGAATACTAGGTCTCGCGACCCAGTGTTGCGGTACTCGTGCTCGACGTTAGGCGGTATGTAGACGTAGTAGCCGGGCCTCACCGGGTAGCTGCGGTCACCTATTATGAATACACCCTCGCCCTCCAGTATGAACTGCTCATGCTCCCAGGGGTGCTTGTGCCTCGGTATGGTTGCGCCGGGCTCCATCCTTATGACTCTCATCGCGAAGTTGGGTGCCTTCTCCTTGGGGCCTATCAGCCACCTTATGTACACGCCGGGTAGCCTCCGCCCGTTTATCTCGAGGGGCTCCTCCTTCTCCTCACTGTAGTGGCCTACTTTCTCGCCGAAGAAGCCGAGCGGCATGGCCTGCCACGCTCCTCCAGTACCAGTCCGCCTGCTCTGCGGTCTTATCTCTGGCTGCGGTCCCACCCGGCCCGGTTCACATCACGCCCCTCTCCCCGGCTTGGGGCTTCAGCAGGGGGCGTGCGTGCTAGGGGGCTAGGTCATCCCGCGAGGAGTTTGTGCCCCGCCTGACCGCCCCGCTTCATCGCCTCCCGGGCGGGGTCTCGGCGGGTGTGAGACCGGCGGGGCCTCGTGGTTTGGTCTTGTTTCTCCTAGTCTATATGCGTGTGCCTCTGCTCCACACGCGTTATTATGCCCGGGCTGGCGGTGTGGCCTGGGTGTCCCACTTGGCGGGGGTGGTGGTTGCTGGCCTCGGCTTCGGCGGCGTTGAGGCGTTGAAGAGGCTTGTTGATGCAGGGGTTTGTAGGGAGCGTGGATGCCTCGTCGTAGCGCCTTCAACTATGTTTACGTTCCTCCCTGCATTGCCGGAGGTCGTCTCCGGGAGGATGAGTGTCAGCGATGTATGCTGGGATGCTGGCGGCTGGCTCCGTAGGCTTGGGGTTGAGTATCGTAGGGGTAGCGTGGAGCGTGTGTCTGATGGCCTCCTCTACTTGTCTGGTGGCGGTGAAGTCGGCTTCGACTACCTGGTCGCAGCGTGGGGTGCTGAGCCCGCCTACTATGGTGTGCCTGGCGCGAGGGAGTATACTGTGCCGCTGTATAGCGCTGGGGATGCTGAGCGGCTCTCCAGGGAGCTTAGGTCTGCGGACACGTTCCTCGTCGTCGGCGCCGGGCTTGTCGGCGTCGAGCTTGCAGCCGAGGCTGCCTGGGCCACCATGACTGGTAGGTTTAGCCTTAAGCGCATAGTGGTCGTCGACCTCCTCGACAAGCCCCTGGCGGTTGTTGGTAGTAGGTGTGCATCCGAGAGGGCGGAGAGGATACTGAGGGATGAGTTCAGGGTAGAGCTTGTGATGGGGAGGAGGGTTGTCGAGGTGAGGGAGGGCTCCGTGGTGCTTGAGGGCGGCCTGGAGATAGGCTTCGATGTAGCTGCGTGGTGTGCAGGGGTTAAGGGGCGCGGCGTGGTTGTTGAGGGCGCCGAGGCTGACCGTAGGGGCTTCATCCGCGTGGACCGCTACATGAGGGCTACTAAGGGAGTGTACGTGGTCGGCGACGCTGCCCGTGTCGAGCACGGAGGCTGCGTGGCGTTGAAGATGGTTAGGGAGGCTATGAGGCAGGCGCGTACAGCCGTCGACAACATTGTCTCCGAGCTTAGGGGCGGCGCGCCGAGGAAGGCCTACAAGCCGCTCATAACAAGCTGTAGGCCCCTCATGGCCGTTGGGATGGGGCCTAGGCACGCGGTAGTCGTTATAGGGAAGCGTTTCTGCATAGATACTGGGCTTGCCTACCGCTACAAGGAGTGGTGGCGGCGCCGCCTCCGCAGGATGCACGGGGTGTCCTAGTCTGCTGGTCATGGGCGTTGACGTGGAGCCGGGCACCCCGAGGCGCTACTCCGTCGCGGTAGTGGAGGGGGGCGCCCTAGTAGCCAAGTATGAGTCCGTGCCCCTCCGCCGCCTCCTCCGCCTAATCTGGGAGTATAGGCCCAGGATACTAGCCCTCGACAACGTATACGAGCTCGCAAGGAATGAGAGGGAGCTCGCACACATAGTATCCATGATGCCCGACGACCTGGAGATAGTCCAGGTCACTAGGAGCCCCGACGGCTCCTTCCACGAGCTGCGCTCCCTCGCTGCAGAGCTAGGCATAGAGGTCGGCTCCAAACTCACCCCGGGCAGAACCGCGTACCTCGCCGCGCTCCTCGCGGAGAGGGGCTACGGGTCAAGGATAAGGTTCGTCGAGAACAAGACAAGGATAATCATCAGGAGGGGTAGGAGCGTAGGCACCGGCGGCATGAGCCAGTTCAGGTACCAGAGGAGGCTCCGCGCCGCTATACTCCGGGCGACCAGGAGGATTAAGGAGAGGCTTGATAGGAGCGGCCTAGACTACGACCTAGTCTTCAGGAAGAGTGGGGGTGGACTGGACAGCGCCGTCTTCATAGTCTACGCGCCGAGGGACAAGCTCTACGGCATAGTCAAGCCCCACCATGGCAGGGACATAGTGATAGATGTTAGGCCCGTCTACTCGAGCCACATAGTCTTCGAGGCCGCGGGTAGGCAGGCTTCGCCGAGACGGTTCCTCATAGTAGGCATCGACCCCGGAATATCAACGGCCGTCGCAGCCATAGATATCAACGGCACCCTCGTCTTCACGGAGAGCAGGAGGAGCCTTGACAGACAGGAGATCGTCTCAATGATATATAGGCATGGGCATCCAGTCCTAATAGCGACCGACGTGAAACCAGCACCGGATATGGTTAAGAAGCTTGCATCAATGCTCCGCGTCCCCCTCTACGAGCCCCCCAACTCGATGAGCGTTGAGGAGAAGCAGGAGATCGTCGAGGAGTACCTCTCGAGGAGCGAGGTCAGGGTGACGCTCGACAGCCATCAGAGGGATGCTCTAGCGGCCGCGCTTAAGGCCTACCAGGTTCTCGAGCCCAAGCTGCGTCAGGCGGAGAGCCATGTAGCAAGGCTAGGCTTGGACATCGACAGAGATGCCGTGAAGGCATGGATAATCAAGGGTGCGAGCATAGCCGAGGCCATAGAGAATGAGCTCGAGAAGCTAGTGAACGGGTCTGCGTGGGAGGAGGTGGTCGTTAAGAGGAGGAGGGTGCAGAGGCAGGAGAGGGAGGAGGGGAACGGCTCACCGGTCAACGAGAGGCTCCTCAAGACCATTGAGGAGCTTGAGGCGGAGAACCGTACGCTTAGGAGGAGGCTGAGGGAGCTGCAGGAGACCATTAAGAGGCTTGAGGCCGACTACTGGCTGCTCAAGAACGAGTTCGAGAAGACCGTTGAGGTTGAGAGGAGGGTTGCGGAGCTGAGGAGGGAGCTTGAGCAGGCCAGGAGGCTCATCGACGAGCTAAGGAGGGAGAACATGGAGGTCTTGAAGACCGCTGAGAGGGTGAAGAAGCTAAGCATCATGGCCGGGAGAGGACAGGTCGTGATAGGGGCTAGGCTTAGGAGGCTAAGCAGGGAGGAGCTGAGGAGCGTGAAGAACACCTTCACAACACTACACGGCATACCAGTCTGCATCGACGAAGCCTACAACGCTGCGTGGAGTGACGCAGCCGAGGCACTCGTAAGGGAGGGCGTCGCCTTCATCCTGCTCCCCGGAGACTCGATGAAGTACGCCGGGGTCTTCGAGGAGAAGGACATACCCGTGCTGAGGGAGGATGGACTAGTGATCGACAAGGTAGGCGAGCTATGCATAGTCGACCCCGCCGCCTACATTGATGCAGCCAGGCGCCTCGAGGAGCTGAGGGCCAGGAGGAGTAGGGAGAGGAGGGTGAGTAAGGAGGATATACTGAAACTGTTCAGGGAGTACAGGTTGAAGCGTATGCGCGAGCTCCTAAAAGACGCCGATCTCGCCGCTGACGAGCTTCCTTGTTAACTCATTGTACTTGTCTAGCTCCTCCGCCACTATCGCCTCTATCTCGCTGACCGCTGTATTGCTTAGGCCGCCGTCCTCCGGTATTATCTTCACGTTAGCTACTAGCGGCTCGTTTATCGGGTGGCCTATCTGGCTCAACAACTCGACGTAGACCTCCTTAACCCCCTCAACACTCTCATGTATCCTGCGGGCCATCAGCATCGCCATGACGTTGTATATCTTGCCGACGTGGCTGACCGGGTTCTTGCCGGCCGTCGCCTCAAGGCTCATGGGCCTCATCGGGGTTATGAGGCCGCACGCCCTGTTACCCCTACCCGTGGCGCCGTCGTCTCCATGCTCGGCGCTCGTGCCGGTGACTGTTAGGTATATGATGCCCTTGTCCGGCTTATCCCCGGTGTTGACGTAGACGTTTACGTCATAGTCGGGCGCTATCTTCGCAGCCAGGTCGAGGACGGCCTCCTTTATAGCCTCCTTGACTGCGAGGTAGTGGTCTATGTCGGGTGTAAGGCCTGCTATTATGGCTGCTGCTATGGTTAGGTCTATGCGCTTCCCCCTCCTAAGCCCCATCACCTTAACGTCCTCGCCCACCTCGGGGTTCCTCTGCTTAAACCTCCTACTGTTCAGCAGCCTCTCAGTCTCATACACAAGCCTCTCCAGCGTCGAGAACGGGGCGAAGCCGACTCCGACGCTTGTATCGTTTGCGAGCGGCACCTTCTTGCCGAGCTCGTATATGCCGACTAGGTCTGCGCTCCCGCTCCCAACCCTGTAATCAACTATTATGTGTGCCTCGGGGTCGAGGAACCTGAAGTTCGCCTTAACCCAGTTCTTGACAGCCCTTAGTATTATTGGGCCTATGGGTATCTTCTCGACTGTGCCGTCGCTCCTCCTCACCTCTGTCGTTGCGCGGCCCGATACCAGTATGTATATCGGCTTGATGACCTCTCCTCCTCCCAGCCTCGGCCTAGCCTCGCCGCCGACGACGAGGACTTTGTCGAGGTTGTGGTGTAGTATGACGCCGTACTTGTCTAGGTAGTAGCGGGAGAGCAGCCTACTCGATTCCTCGGCGGCCGCGTCCGCAATGTAGTCTGGGTGTCCCAACCCCTTCCTCTCTACAAGCTCGACCATGAGGCTCTCTACGGGCTGCCATTTAACCGTCTCGACCAGGATCGACTTCTTCACGCCCCCTGCACCCAAAACGCCCCCTAGACGCCGCGGATATAAGGACTTGCCAACCAATACTGCCTCAGCGTCTCAGCCACCCTGCATTACTATCTCGTAGTCGACGCTGACGAAGAGTATCTGGCTGCCCCTTATCAGCACCCTGCCGTACTTCACCTTGGGCTCGCCGTTCTCGCCGACCTCCATGCAGTCTGACAGCACAAGGTTCATGGTGCTGTCGGTCATCTCGAGCTTCCCTATGTACTCGGAGCCGTCCTTCAGCTTCACGAGCACAGTCCTGTTAACGGCCTCCCTTAGAACGCGTAGGGGGCTGACCTTCTGGGTTCTCTGCGAGGCCACTACACTCCACCTCCACTAAAACACACGTTTCTCCAGGGCCCATACCTCCCTGCTAGTCGTGGCTTCCCAAGCCTCTATGTAGCTTAAAAACATTAATACTAATCGCTTACGGTGCTGGGCTTCAACGCCTCCAGACTCCTCCTAAGCGCCTCCAGTAACTCGCCCGCATCACTGAACCTCTTGACTATCCTTAGTAGCGGGTAGTCTGGGAGGCTCGTGTCTAGCTCGTATTCGAGTCCTCCCCCTAGCCCCAGCATGAGCCTCAGCGCTGAGCGGTACTGGTTGGCGTAGTAGTCTACATCGCCTGGGCCCGCGTCTGGTGTTGGCAGGTTGACTGACGCCGTTACGCTGAAGCCGTCGCCCTCATCAACAACCTCGACAACTATGTCGTCTACGTGGAAGCGGACAGACTCCTCGACCTCGAAGCTTACCCCCAGGCTGCTGAGCAGGGACTTGAGCTCCTCAACCCACCCCATTGCCTCCACCTCCATGGTATTACGGCTGATGAGGGGAAAGCGAAATATATCTATAGGCCTGGCCGTGCATCCCTGGCGTCTAGGCTTGAGCGTAAAGGTTGAGAAGCTAATACTTGTCACAGCCAAGCACATGCCGCAGCACAAGTACTTCGTCAGCATAGCTGAGGACCTCGCGAAAGAGTTGGGGGTAGAGCTTGAGACAAGGTACGAGGACTACGCGTTCCTCGCCGACTACGGCGAGAAGGACGAGTACGACATGCCCTGGACTCCCCAGCTCCTAGCGAAGCTCAGTGACGGCAGGATAGTACCCATATTGACGAGGCTGCCCTTCAGCACCGACACCCTACAGTTCCAGCTCGGGAAGGCGAAGGAGCAGGCACTCGCGAAGCTGAGGGAGTACGGGGTCGAGGTCTAAGCCGAGTAGACCAGGAGGAAAAAGCCCTCTGGTTAGCCTAGTACATGCGGTCAAAGATTTTTACATAGTCCTTCTCGTAGAGCACTATCCTCGACAAGTACACGTCCTCAAATACTATCGCCTGGGCAGGGCATAGGAAGGCGCACTGCAGGCACTCGATACAGTTCTCCGGGTGCCTCGGCACGGGCCTCCCATCCTCAACGACGTAGACCTTCTCGGGGGCATTACATACCTCGACGCAGTTTAGGCAGCCCTTACACCTATCATACACGATCCTTATCCTCGGCAACACGGGTCACCTCCAGGTGGCCTTACCTTCTTACATGTACGAGGCATGCCGCGCATGAGAGGCAGGGGTTGTAGGCGCGCGCCGTTGTCGCTGCAACTTCTTCGATTGTCTTCTTGTCGCGTGGCTTGATCGTGTTTAAAGCGTTCTCTATGTCCCGCTCTATCGCGATAGTGTTTATTGCTGTGGGTGTCACAACACTGACCCTCAGCTCGCCGTTGGCCGTGTAGCTGTGTATTAGGAGTCCGCGTGGAGCCTCCACGAGCCCCCTTGCCTCCACCTCGCCTGGCTCGGGTGCTGCATCCTCTGCTAGCATCTCGAGTTCGCGGCGGAGCTCTAGGAGCCTGGCTAGGTGGTAGATGAGTGGCGTGTTTGAGTACTCACGCAGCGTTGAGGAGTTGAGCGCCCCGGCGGCGAGGAGTCTTGATACCGGGCCTGCACGGTATGGCGGGTCATGTATTACAGCCCTTATGTAGCCGTGGCCGGCTGCTCTGCGCTCCCGGATTATTCTCTCTGGGTCTATCGTCTCTCCTGTCTCGGGGTTGACGGGGGCGCCTGCTATTAGGCTCCTTGAGCCGAGCGCTATGTAGGTGTAGTTGCTCCCGGGGTAGAGGCTTGATGCCTCCCTTAGCATCTCCTCTGCGAGCCTTAGCCCCTCCTCGGTGAGGCTTAGCGTCTCCCTTGCAAGCCTCCTCTCCTCCCCGCGTGTCCTCTCACGTATCTCCTTCATGCTGGGCACGGAGCCTATGAAGCCTATCATTGGGTGTACGGGGTCGCCGAAGGCCCTGGCTATGATCATCATCCATTCTGTGAAGAGCTTCAACGCTTTCTTCCTTGCCTGCTCCACGTAGTCCTTCTTACCGGTTAGCCTCGCTACATCACTGCTGGACATCACGAAGAAGTGTAGTAGGTTGTCTACTATGTGCTGCAGCGTGTTCGCATACTCCAGCGTCTCTGCCTCCCCGTCCTCGATACGCCTACCCTTCAGCCTGTAGATCTCCTTGAGTGATGCTATGTAGTGGCTTATGAAGCAGATGCCGCATATCCTTGAGGCTATTAGCGGGAGGCGGTAGAGGGGCTGCCTCTCCATTATCCTCTCCACAGCCCTGTAGTCAAGGCCAATGAACCTGGCCTTGAAGCCGCCGTCAACGTCTATGATTATCCTTGCCTCGCCCTCGATCCTATCAAGGTCTAGTATGACTCTCTCCATGGCTTCATTCACCTCCTTACATATTCTATTATTCTAGCCCTAGGCTTCGAGAGCATGAGGCTGGAGGATGAGGTAAAGGTATGTGCAAGGTAGCCGTGGAGAGCCTGCTCAAGAGCCTCCAAGGCCTCCTCGTAGCTCCTCCCACTCAACGCCGAGACGACGTGTGCGAGCTTGTCGACCGGGCGGAGACCCCTCATCAACACGAGGTCGAGGGCCGGGCCTGCACAGCCAGCGCAGGGTATTCTCCCCGTGCAGTGCGCGCCGCAGCCCCCGACCGTCACCGGGCCCAGGCATATGATGCCCTGGCTCAGGAAGCATGTATCCGGGTCAACCTCAGCCGGGTCGAAGTCAACCCTGAACCTCAGCTCCTTGATGGGCTTCATCTTCCTCCGGCACTGGGAGCAGACGGATAAGCCGGTGAGCCTCTCCGGCTCGCCCCCGATGCCGAGGAGCCCGGCGATGACTCCTGCCAGCATCCGGTGGGGTGGTGGGCATCGTGGTAGTAGGGCGTCTACATCGATGACCTCGCTGACGGGGCGTGGCGTGACGGGCCTCGGTGCATCGGGGTCGGTTGCCGCCTCGCCGCCCGATAGCGTCAGCCTAAGTATACCCTGTATCCCGCCATAGACGGCGCAGGTCCCTAGGGCTAGGATCTTGTCAGCATTCCTCCTCACCTCCTTTAGGATGCGTACATGCTCCTCATTGAAGACGCTGCCCTCAACTATCGCTAGGTCAACCCTCTCCCCGCTCCACCTACCGTCGATGAATGGCTCGGCTACTATCTCGACGCCGTTCTCCTGCAGCCAGGGGACGAGGGTTAGGAAGGAGACCTGGCACCCATTACAGGATGATAGCGATATGAATGCGATCCTCATACCCCGGGTTCACCTCCTCACGGCCAGCATGCATGTGGAGCCCGTCGAGCCTGCATGGGATACGTGGAGAGGCCTGCCTACCGCCTCGGATAGGAAGCCCTCAATGAACGCCCTCATGGACTCACAGAGAACAGTCTTGTTCATTGAGCGGAGGGGGCAACCCTCAACCACTATATTGCCG
Source organism: Thermoproteota archaeon (assembly GCA_013153145.1). Classification (GTDB taxonomy): domain Archaea; phylum Thermoproteota; class Thermoprotei_A; order Sulfolobales; family Pyrodictiaceae; genus JAADEY01. Next base: position 21,320 of record JAADEY010000003.1, read on the forward strand.
CCGTCGACCCGCAGGGAGAGGCCAGTCTCCCCGGCAAGGAGCTTGACCGCCTCCTCCATGCCGCCTACGCGTGGGTAGAGCCTTGCACGGAGCCCCCCATACCTCTTGGAGCTTAGCCGAAGGGGTGCTACCGCCGTCGGGCCCGCAGCCCTCTCTATGAGCCCCGCAAGTCTCTCGAGGAGTAGTGCCAGGTTTTTCTCGACGCGCTCAGCGTACTCCTCGCTTGTCTCGCTCAACTCCCTATAGATGTGGAACCTGCTTGCACCCGGCAGCCTAGAGCCCGTTCTCGCCTCGACGCGGTATAGGCATGCATTCGGCCCCGTGGCTGTAGGCGTTGCCTTGACAGCGGTGTTGAGGCTCTTCTTCACGAAGCCCTCGAGGAGCCCCTTCGCTATGTTGCATAGGATTGTGCCTCCTATCGGCAGGCCCTCGAACATGCATACCTGTCTTATCGGGCAGTCCCTTACAATAACGTCTACCGTTGAGCCGTTTACACGGTAGGTCTCCATGCTCCATGCGGTTGACCTGGATATGCATCTTAGTGCATCGTTTAGGTTTTCTACTTCACTGCAGGCTATTTCCTCGCCTATCCTCCTAGCAGTTATCGCTAGTAGGCTTGACGCTCCCATGCCTAGGAGGCGGGGGAGCTCCGCTACTAGTGCTGCGAGCAGCCTTGAGTATAGCTTCATGCGTTTCAGCTTCTCATCGCTGACCGGCACCAGGCTTTCTCTCAGCAGCTGGTAGTATGTCGGCATGGCATGACCCTACCCTCTCACTGATACCTTGGTAATAGAAATACTTTCCGCAAAGACATCTTTTTAATGATAATGCATTGATTGTAACTTTCAAGACGCGGAAGCAGGCCACCGGATAAAGACATGATACAAGCACCGGGAAACCTGGAGCCTTCCCCGAGGTGCCTGGAGACATGGTGGGGGAAGAGATAGGGATAGCGTGGTGGATGCACGCCTGCATCGAGCTCATCTACGAGGGGAGCCACCTCTTCATAGACCCACATGACGGCGGCAGCATAGGGGTAGGTGTGCCAAAGCCCCCTAAGAGGGCGGACTACGTGCTCATAACGCATGAACACTACGACCACAATGCGGCCGAGACCGTTGCTAGGGATGGTGCCCGCATCGTTAGGGAGAGGACGGGCAGCTTCAGGCTAGGCCCATACCATGTAACCGGGCTGAGGGTGCCGCACGACGAGTTTAACGGCTCTATGCGTGGGTGGGTCACCGCATACCTCATCGAGGCCGGAGGGCTCCGGCTGCTCCACCTAGGCGATATAGGCGGCTGGCCGAGCGAGGACGTATTGGAGGCTATGAGGGGTGTTGACGTAGTATTCGTCCCGGCCGGCGACGTCTACACGCTCCCCGTGAGGAAGGCTGTGAGGCTGGTCGAGGAGATAGGGGCTAGGATAGTGGTGCCGATACACTACTGGCTGCCGGGCATACACCTGCCCCTAGAACCCCTTGACAAGTTCATCTCGGAGGCTAGGAGGATGAAGAGGGTGCGGCTGGAGACGAACGAGTTCACAGTATCCAGGGAGAACCTCCCGGAGACACAGACCCTCGTCATACCGTCACCGCCGCGCGCCGAGCACGGCTAGGGGAGGGAGGGGCTGCGGCTTCGCTGGGCCTCCCCATGAACCCTTCAATGCAGTTTTAGCTCGGGGTGTCGGGGTCGGTGGTTCTCCTCAACGCCCCTGGCTACGGGTGCTGGTGGTGAAGCCTAATAATCCTAGGCTGGGGAGACCGGGGCCAGGGGGTTGAATGCCGGTGGAGGTCTCGCCGCTGAGCCTACTTGAAGCGCTTAGCAGTGGGCGTGGGGAGGAGGTGGCCAAGTCTATCAGGGAGAGCGACTACGTGGTGTTCAGGGCATATATGCTGCCCAGGCCCGTGCTGAAGGTGAGGACGTGGGCGCGTAGGCTGCTGAGGCTCGGTGAGGGCGAGCTTGCCAGGCTGGAGTACGCCTTGTTCTACTCCCTCTACAAGGCTGCGCGTGAGGGGAGGAGCCCGGTCTTCAAGGAGTATGCGGATCTTGTTGGCAACTGGAGGGCTGCTGCGGGCTACCTGGTTGAGCTGTGGAGGAGCGGGCTGGTCACCTTCAGTGATGAGTCCAGGATACTCGACCTCTACACGGCCTACACGACTATAAGGAGGAAGGGGTACGCGAGGAGGATAGCGAGGTGCCTAGACCTAGGCTTCAACATAGACAGGGAGGCCCTGGGCAAGCAGCCCTACGACGACATCACCTGCATATACTATGACGGCAAGCTTCTATGCAAGTACATCGTCGCAAACCTCCCGAGGAGCCAGGCTAAGGCAGAGGTAAGGGCCGCAGCCGACGCACTATTTAAGCAGGCTTGACCGCGACCATGACTAGGGGCGGGTGCTGAGGAATCCGG
>JAADEY010000023.1 GCA_013153145.1 Thermoproteota archaeon
CCTCCAGGTACTTCCTCACTATCGCCTCGCCGAGGGGGGTTAGTATCGTGTAGCCTCCACCCCTGCCTCCCCTATGGCCCTCCAGGAGCTTACCCCCTATCCTCTCCTCGAGCTTCTTGATCGTCGAGGCTATGTATGAGGGTTTTAGGCCGAGGGTCCTGCAGGCCGCCCTGAGGCTGTGCAGCATCGACACCGCGACGAGGACTTCGAGTATCTGCTCCGGTATCCTCACTCCCCCGCACTCTATCTCCACCTTCACCCTTATCGATGGGAGTGCCCTCGGGGCCCCGTGCCTGCATGGGGTGGAGGCGAGCTTGACGAGGTCTGCTATCTTCGCCTTCTCGAGGGGGAGGCCCTCCTCCCTCATGACTGATAGGGGGCACTTGTAGACCATGCAGCCGTCTATGTAGAGTTTCCTGCAGTTGTAGGGGCATGGGGGCTCGAGGAGCGTCACCGCCCTCTCGCCGGCGTAGGCCCTCCTCGCCGTGTATCCGTAGAGGAGGCCGAAGGGCAGCCCTACCCTGCTCAGCAGCTTCCTGGCCTCGGAGACTGTGCGTGTGTCGACGGGCGTGTATAGGCGGGGCGATATCCTGAGCCTCACTGGTATCGTGTCTAGTGGGAGCTGGGAGGCTATCTCCGCGCAGCGGCGGGCCTCCTCGAGGGAGGTGTAGTTGTAGAGCAGGGTGAGCTCCTCTACCCCCTGCTCGTAGAGCATCCTTAGGGTTGTCAGCGCCTCCTGGAGGTTCGAGGATGGCGTCATCGATATCACTACCTCCGTGTTGGGGCCGCCGTATGTCTTCACGTAGCCGGCTATCCTCCTAACCGTCTGGGCGTCGGCGACGACCACCAGCTTCTTGCTGAGGTCGGCAGCCACCCTGAAAACGCCGGGGGTTAGGAGCTCGGGGCGCCACTCGAGTATCAGCGTCTCCCTGGGGTATAGGGCGTCGAGAACCTCCTCTAGCCTCTCCTCCCCGAGCGGGGAGGTGAGGCTTAGTATCAGCGTGTCTAGGGACGACATTCAGCCTGCCCTCACAACCACCATGAACTGGCAGTAGGGGTCTCCGCTCAGCCAGCAGTTCGTCTCCCTCACCGTCGGCGTCGCCTTCAACACGCTCTCAACAAGGTACTCTATGATGCCTGCCTCCCACTCACACATAGTACCCCCGATCTCCATGCCCGGGCCGAGGCCGCTGCAGGAGAGGCAGTCGTAGACGCGGAAGATGCACCTACCCCTCCTGCAGCCGAGGAAGTCGAAGAGCCCGATCCCCCTCCTCGCGAGCTCCAGGCCGGCCTCCATGAAGTCGTCGACCCTCCCGAGAACCCTCTCCGCGTACCGGTAGCCGGCCCTCCTCACGAGCATCCTGCCGAGGACGGGGTCGGCCATGTAGAGGGTCACGAGGAGCCTGCGGTGGGCCCCGGTGACCGCCTTGTCGCTCGCCCCGTGGACCCTCTGCGCGAAGAATGAGCGTGGCTTTAGGCCGCCGAGCCTCCTCGGGGTCTTCACCCTCCTCCACTTCTCTATCTCTGCCCTGAACTCGCCCCTCCCAACCCTGTATTCCACGTCGTCGATGACCCTTTCCAGTAGCCGTGTTTTCTCAGCTATCTGCACGCCCCATACCCCACAATATCTATACGTTGCTCTACTTGGAGATAAAGCTTACCATGGGTGCGGCTTTCCGCATAGAGCTTCGCAATAATCCACGGTGATGTGGGCCGTATACGTGGCGGGGGTAACTCGACCCGATTATTAGTATTCAATGATGGGTTCCAATACACGGTGTGACTAGTGGCCCCAGCGACACGGGCACAGTACATCATCTACATCGACTACGAGAGATGCACCGGCTGCAGGAGCTGCGAGATAGCATGCGCCGTCGCCCACTCAGCAACCAAGAGCATCTACACTGCCCCGAGGGAGAAGCCGAGGCCCAAGCCGAGGATAAGGGTGTTCAGGGTAGGCGAGCTCAACGTCCCGATGAGGTGCCTCCACTGCGCCAACGCCCCCTGCGTCAGGGTGTGCCCGACCGGGGCTATGCATTACACCGATGAGGGCTTCGTGGTCGTCGACGAGGCTAAGTGCATTGGCTGCGGCCTATGCACCCTCGTCTGCCCGATAGGCCACCCATACGTCGACCCAGAGACAGGGAAGGCCGTGAAGTGCACCTTCTGCTACAAGCGTATACGTGAAGGCAAGCTCCCCGCCTGCGTCGAGGCCTGCCCCGTCGACGCACTGATCTTCGGCAAGACCAGCGAGGTGCTGGAGGAGGTTAGGGCGAGGAAGGCCTCAGTCCTGGCCCAGGCCTACCTGCTGGGGAGGGACATCCTCCCCAGCCCAGCCTAGCCCATGCATACCCGTGTGAGGGGTGGTCTCCGTGAAGTCCCCCAGGTCTCTCCGTATAAAGCCGGAGGATGTGACCACCGTTAAGGGGCTTGACAAGCTTATCTACAAGGCTGAGGAGGAGGGTGTCGAGCTAGCCTGGCACAGGTTCATGAAGCAGCAGCCGCAGTGTGGCTTCGGCCTCCTAGGGATCTGTTGTAGGAACTGTGCTATGGGCCCATGTAGGATCAACCCGTTCGGTGGGGAGCCTAGCAGGGGTGTCTGCGGAGCTACCGCCGACACTATCGTGGCGAGGAACCTTATCAGGATGATAGCTGCTGGAGCGGCTGCCCACAGCGACCACGCCAGGGACATACTATACGTGTTCCGCGACGTGGCGTGGGGCAGGAACAAGGCCTACAAGATAACCGACCCGGAGAAGCTGAAGTGGCTCGCCGGGAAGCTCGGCATAAAGACCGTGGGCCGCAGCATAATGGATGTAGCCAAGGACGTGGCGGCGGTGCTCGAGAAGGAGTTCGGCAAGCAGGATGAGGAGCCCCTGGCGCTTGTGAAGGCGCTTGCGCCGAGGAAGAGGCTGGCTGTCTGGCTCAAGGCGGGGATATGCCCGAGGAACATTGACAGGGAGATTGTCGAGATAATGCACCGCACACACATGGGCGTCGACGCTGACCCGGTGAGCCTCATAGCGCAGGGTGCTAGGGCTGCGCTGGCAGACGGCTGGAGCGGCTCGATGATGGCCACCCTGCTCAGCGACATACTCTTCGGCACCCCCAAGCCGGTTAAGGCTACAGCCAACCTCGGCGTATTGAAGGAGGACTACGTCAACATCATAGTCCACGGCCACAACCCACTGCTATCGATGAAGATAGTTGAGGCCGCCATGAGCAAGGAGATGCAGGAGCTGGCGAGGAAGTATGGTGCTAAGGGAGTGAACGTTGCAGGCATGTGCTGCACCGGAAACGAGGTCTTGATGAGGCTTGGCGTGCCGATAGCAGGCAGCATGCTGATGCAGGAGCTGGCGATAGTGACGGGCGCCGTGGAGGCGATAGTAGCGGACTACCAGTGTATAATGCCGGCACTCGTCACCGTCGCGCAGTGCTACCACACCAAGCTGATAACAACCGAGAAGAAGGCCAAGATACCCGGGGCGCTGCACATAGAGTTCGACCCCGCGAGGGCGGATGAGTGCGCGAGGGAGATAGTGAGGATAGCTATTGAGAACTACCAGAACAGGGTTCCGGAGAAGGTGTTCATACCTAAGGAGAAGGTGGAGCTCGTCGCGGGCTTCAGCGTCGAGGCAATACTATCAGCCCTAGGCGGGACCCTCAAGCCGCTCGCGGACGCGCTGAGGAGCGGCGTGATAAAGGGAGTCGTCGGCATAGTGGGCTGCAACAACCCCAAGGTCAAGCACACCTACGGCCACGTCGAGCTAACCAAGGAGCTGATAAAGAGAGACATACTCGTCGTGGGCACCGGCTGCTGGGCCATAGCCGCAGCGCTCCACGGCCTACTAACACCCAAGGCGGCATCCATGGCCGGGCCAGGGCTGAGGAAGCTATGCGCCAAGCTCGGCATACCACCAGCACTCCACATGGGCAGCTGCGTGGACTGCAGCCGCATGCTACTACTCCTAGGCATGCTGGCCGACGAGCTCGGAGTAGACATATCAGACCTGCCCGTGGCGGGCTCGGCGCCGGAGTGGATGAGCGAGAAGGCGGTGAGCATAGGCACCTACTTCGTGGCCAGCGGCGTGCTGGTGCACCTTGGTGTGGTGCCGCCGGTGCTTGGAAGCGAGAAGGTCACCAAGATACTGACCGAGGACCTGGAGGCAATCGTTGGCGCGAGGTTCTACGTCGAGACAGACCCGAAGAAGGCGGCGGAGTACATAGCGGAGTACATCGAGGAGAAGAGGAGGAGGCTCGGCTGGCCCGTCTAAGCCGTTTTTCCCCTCCCCCACCCACTCCCCCGCCAGCCTGTACACGTGTTGATGTACACGGTTCTTCTCCCGGTCTACGCGTCTACGTGGCTAGCTCTCCTTATCCAGGTGGATGCCTAGACGTATCACCTGGGGCTGCCTGCTTGGCCAGGTCGTTCAAGATTATTGTCGCGGGGAAGGGCGGCGTAGGGAAGACCACTGTTAGTGCAGGGCTCGCGGTTCTGCTCGCCAGGAGGGGGTATAGGGTAGTTGCCCTCGATACGGACTCCGTGCCCAACCTTGCCCTCAGCCTCGGCGTCCCCTTGGAGGAGGCCTCCAGGATCACGCCCCTGGTGGAGAACGTCGAGCTTGTGGAGGAGAGGACCGGCGCTAGGCCTGGTGGCGGCTGGGGGCTCCTCTTCACGCTCACCCCGCGTGTCGACGATATACTCGAGAAGTACGGCGTCACTACGAGGGATGGTGTTAGGCTTGTCGTTGTGGGTGGTATAACTAAGCCCGGGGAGGGCTGCCTATGCCCCTCGATAGCCCTTGCAAAGGCGTTCATAGCACACGTGTTCGCCAACGAGGAGGCCGTGGTGATAGTCGACTCGGAGGCCGGGGCCGAGGTCTTCGGTAGGGGGCTGGCGGAGTACTTCGACCTAATGATAGCCGTGGCCGAGCCCACGGTGAGGAGCCTCTCGATAGCGAGGAGGCTCATAGAGCTCGCCAGGGGGCTTGACGTTAAACGCTTCGCGGTCGTGATAAACAAGGTTAGGGATGAGCTTGCAGCCAAGAAGCTCTACGAGAGGGTTATGAGGGGGCTGGACTACCCGGTCTTCACAATCCCCTACGACCCTGTACTTGAGGAGTACGAGTCGCGGGGCTTGAGCGTTGCAGATCTCCCGGATGACTCGGAGCTGTTTTTAGCATTGACGAGCCTCGTCTCCTACATAGAGTCCCTGATCAAGGGGGGTTAGAGGAGGCATGTGCGAGTCAAAGATCGTGGTGAGGCTGGACGGGGAGGAGAAGGTGTTGGCTGACGAGATAGCAGCGCTGGACCCGGCGGCCATGAAGGCGTACAGGGTTGACGGCAGCACGGTGGACCTGGCCGGCTACAGGATCGAGATGATAGACTTCCTCCGCCACCGCGTCTACGTAAAGCCCGTGGAGAAGGAGGCCTAGAGCAATGAGGGATCCCCCGCCGGGGGAGACGCTGGCCGCCCTCCTAAGGCTCGCCGGCCTCAGGGACTGCAGGGAGGAGGGGGGCGGCGTAGTCTACTGTAGGGCCGGGGCGGGGGAGGGTATTAGGGCCGCTGCGAGGCTCCACGAGGATAGCGGCTGTAGGCTCACCACCTGCCTGGCCTACGACTATAGGCTTGTTGACGGCTCGTTCCACGTCGTATACGTCTTCGACTGCCCCAGGCTCGGCAGGTACATAGACATCGATATAGCTGTCAGCGACTCCTCCATAGACTCCCTGGCCGCCGTCCTGGAGACCATGCAGTGCAAGTGGTGCGAGTGGGAGATCAGGGACCTCTACGGCATAGGGTTCCGCGGCCACCCCGGCAGGGGCAGACTTGTGCTCCCGGACTCCTGGCCCGAGGACTACCATCCCCTCCGCAAGGATGCTCCCAGCAGGCCTCCGAGGCTGGAGAGGCCGGCGAGGAGGAGGGCTAGGGGGCCCGGGCTCCCGCTCGGCCCCTACCACCCAGCCCTCCACGAGCCGGAGTACTTCGAGCTGGAGGTTGAGGGTGAGCGGGTTAAGGGGGTTAGGTATAGGGGGTTCTTCGTCTACCGTGGGATAGAGAAGCTCGCGGAGGACAGGTTTAGGGCTGAGCAGGTCCCCTTCCTCGCTGAGAGGATCTGCGGCATATGCGGCTTCGTCCACTCAACGACATACTGCATGGCGTTTGAGAGGGCTGTGGGGATCGAGGTCCCGGAGAGGGCGAAGTATCTGCGCAGCATGCTGCTCGAGATTGAGAGGATACACAGCCACCTCCTCTGCACCGCCGTGATGCTCCACGCCGCCGGCTATGATACGGGGTTCATGCAGCTAATGGCTGTAAGGGAGGAGGTTATGAGTGTGGCTGAGGAGCTGACGGGTAACAGGAAGACGTACTCGGCAAACACCCCCGGCGGGGTGAGGATAGACCCCGACGACTCCCTTGTCAGGGAGGCCGTGGAGAGGGTTTCTAGGGCTGCCGAGAAGGCGGTCAAGCTGGCCAGGAGCTTCCTGGAGGTCTCGGAGGTCTATACGAGGCTTGAAGGAGTTGGGGTGCTGGGGAGGAGGGATGCGTGGAGGCATGGGGCCCTAGGCCCCGTCGCGAGGGCCTCGGGGATAGATGTTGATGTTAGGAGGGATCACCCCTACGCCGCCTACGGGAGCCTGGAGTTCGAGGTGCCGGTGCGCGATGAGGGTGACTGTCTTGCAAGATACCTGCTCCGCCTCGACGAGGTTCTCGAGTCGGCGTCCATACTGAGGCAGATAGCGAGGAGCATCCCGCGGGGCCCCGTCGTGAACAGGGACTATGACTACGCCGAGCTCCGTGTAGGGCAGGCCGCCTCCGAGGCGCCGAGGGGGGAGTGCATCCACTACGTCATCACGGGTGTCTCGGGGAGGCTGTGGAGGTGGAAGGTTAGGGCGCCGAGCTACAACAACATCCCCCTCCTCGAGCTCATGCTTAAAGGCTACCTGGTCGCCGACGCCCCCGTGATAATATCGAGCATAGACCCCTGCTTCTCCTGCACCGACCGCCTCATACGCGTGAAGAGGGTGGGGTGAGCGGTGGTGGGGAGGCTCACAGCCCTCCTGGCGGCATTGAGGACTGGGAGGCTCACCCTCCCATACCCGTACCAGCCCGCGCCCGCTCCCAGGAGTTATCGTGGGCCCCCAGTATTCCTCGACGACTGTATAGGGTGTGGGGCCTGCACCTACGCCTGCCCGGCGGGGGCCCTTAGTCTAAGGTACCTAGCCGGGGACGACGTGGTAGTCCTGGAGCATAGTGTTGCTAGGTGCATCTTCTGCATGCTGTGCGCCGATGTATGCCCGATGGAGGCCGTCCGGAGGACGAGCGTCTACGAGCTGGCCACAGACAACCCGGCCGAGCTCGTGCAGAGGCTCGAGCATAGGCCGGCACACTGCGCCGACTGCGGCGCGGCCTACTCGACGCTGAGGGCCGTGTCGGAGGCCGCTGGCAGGGTTGGCGGGATCCAGAGGTACATGCTCCGCTGCCCCGGCTGCAGGGCGGTGGAGGTCGCCTCGGTCATAGCGTCTTCTAGGAGGGGTGGTGGCCTTGCCTAGGAGGAGCCTCTGGGTGTACCATGTCAATACCGGGGGGTGTAATGGCTGCGATATAGAGCTCCTTGCAGCCCTCAGCCCACTCTACGACCCCGAGCGCTTCGGCGTTAGGCTGGTCGAGTCGCCGAGGCACGCGGACGCCTTCGTCTTGTCCGGGCCGGTGACGCTGCAGAGCCTGCCGAGCGTGGTTGAGGCGTTCCGGGTCGGGAGGCCGGAGGCCGTGATAGCCCTCGGCTCCTGCGCCTGCGGCGGAGGGATATGGCATGACAGTGCAGCGGTGCTCGGCGGCATAGACCCCCTCCTAGACCTGCTCGAGGAGGAGGGGATTCCGAGGCCGAGGGTTATCCGTGTACCGGGGTGTCCTCCCAGGCCCCACTCGATACTCTATGGCGTTGCAGTCCTCCTGGGATACGCGGAGCCTAAGGCGGCCAAGCTGTTGGCGGAGGCGCGGAGAGCGGCTAGGATTTAAAAGGCTCCCTCCCACTGCACCCTTGGGATGCATTACGGGTGTGTGGTTGAGGCTGGAGGGTGATGGGGGCTGCCGCGTGAGCCGGAGGTAGAGTATAAGTATATCGTGCGTATAGCCGCGACGGACATACCGGGCAACCTGAAGGTACCCTACGGGCTAGCCATGATTAAGGGGGTTGGCTACAACCTCGCCCTCGCCCTGTGCAGGCTTCTGGGCATCGACCCGGACAAGAGGATAGGCTTCCTCACCGACGCGGAGATAGCGAGGCTGGAGGAGGCCATTAAGAACCCGAAGGCGGTGGGTATACCGTCGTGGATGCTTAACAGGAGGAAGGACTATGAGACCGGCAAGGACATGCACCTCGTCGGCGCAGACCTCATCTACTATGTCAGGAGGGACATTGAGAGGGAGAAGAGGATTAAGAGCTGGAGGGGTATACGCCACGCGCTCGGCCTCAAGGTCAGGGGCCAGAAGACTAGCCGCACCGGCCGCCTCGGCGTAACCGTTGGAGTGTCGAAGAGGAGGTGATGAGTGGTGGGTGACCCGAAGAAGCCGCGTAAGAAGTGGCAGAGCCCTAAGCATCCGTGGATTAAGGAGAGGCTGCTCCGCGAGATAGAGTTGATGGGCCGCTACGGGCTGAGGAACAAGAAGGAGATATGGAAGGCTGAGACGATGGCCAGGAAGGTGAGGCATCGTGCCAGGGCTCTGCTCGCACTCCCGCCGGCTATAAGGGAGGCTGAGGAGAAGAGCCTCCTGCATAGGCTCATCCAGCTCGGAGTGCTCCCGGAGAACGCGACGCTGGACGATGTACTCGGCCTCACAGCCGAGCACTTCCTGGAGAGGAGGCTGCAGACGATAGTGTACAAGAAGGGGCTTGCTAGGACGCCGTATGAGGCGAGGCAGCTGATAGTCCACGGCCATATAGCGATAGGTGGTAGGAGGGTTCGCTCCCCGGGCTACCTCGTCAAGAAGGATGAGGAGGATCTCGTGGACTACGCGCCTACAAGCCCCTACTTCAAGAAGAGGCTTGAGGCCGCGCAGCAGGCCTAGGTGGTGGGGTGAGTGGCCGTGTTCTCCGCGAGGGAGATTAAGTGGGGTGTGGCCCACATATACTCGAGCTACAACAACACGATAATACACATAACAGACCTCACTGGGGCTGAGACGTTCGCCAGGATAAGCGGCGGCATGGTTGTCAAGGCCGACCGTGAGAAGCCCTCACCATACGCGGCCATGATGGCTGCCGCGAGGGCCGCCCAGCAGGCGATGGAGAAGGGTATAATGGCTATACACATCAAGGTTAGGGCTCCCGGCGGCCATGGCCCTAAGACTCCTGGGCCCGGCGCGCAGGCCGCGATAAGGGCGCTTGCGAGGAGCGGCTTCATCATAGGGAGGATAGAGGACGTCACCCCGCTGCCGCATGACACTACGAGGAGGCCTGGCGGGCGTAGGGGTAGGAGGCTCTAGCCTCCCCGTCCCGCCTCCCTGTATTGTTGGAGGGGTAGTGTTTTGGCTAGGGCTGTGAGGCTCCTGGAGGAGGAGAAGTATAGGCTCCGCATGCTCGTGGAGGGGTATCCCCTCCCCCTAGTTAATGCTGTGCGTAGGGCATGCTTCACCGACGTCCCGGTGATGGCTATTGACGTTGTCGAGTTCTTTGAGAACAATACGGTGCTCTACGACGAGATAATAGCGCACCGGCTCGGCCTAATACCATTGACGTCCGAGGAGGCGCTGGAGAAGTACCCGCCCCCGGAGGAATGTAGGGACGCGCCGGTCGGGGATCCACGCTGCTACGCCGTGCTCAGCCTCGAGGTGCATACGTCGAAGACGGAGCCGCAGAGGATAGTCTACAGCGGCGACCTCCAGCCGCAGGACCCTGACGTGAAGCCCGTCTACCCCAACATACCGATAGTCGTTATGGCTCCCCAGCAGAGCCTACGCCTGCAGGCCTACGCCAGGCTTGGCTATGGGAAGGAGCACGCCAAGTGGATCCCGGTGACCGTCGCCGCCCACAAGTATCTCCCGGTTCTCTCCTTCGACCTCGAGAAGCCGGGGGCCAGGGAGTGCATCGAGTGCATCGAGCAGGCCTACCCCTGGCTCGCTGAGAAGATGAGGAAGATGGGTAGGGGGAGTATAGAGGTTCTCGAGGACGTGAACACCTCGGCGCTGTACTGGTGCGTGCATCGCCGCTGCGGGGAGGCCGCCAAGCTGGACTACCTGCAGGACAGGTTGATACTGACTATAGAGACTACGGGCTCCCTCACAGCGCGCCGGGTACTCTTGAAGGCGGTGGAGGCGGTCGAGGCTAAGGCTAAGAGGCTACTGGAGGAGGTTGAAGCACTTAAAACCCGGAACGAGCAGGGCTAGGGCAAGGGGTGCGCGCCTGAATGCAGGCAGTCAAGAGGACTGGGCCTACCAACATAGTGCTCCGGAAGACGTTGAGGAGGCTGAGGAGCCAGGCTAGGAGGGAGAAGGCCCCTATATGGCGTTACGTCTACGAGCTCTTGTCGAGGCCGAGGAGGCTGAGGATAGTCGTTAACCTCTCGAAGATAAACCGCTACACGGGGCCCGGGGACGTGGTCGTTGTGCCGGGTAAGGTGCTGGGTGCTGGTAGGCTAGACCACCCCGTCACGGTGGCTGCAGCTGCATTCTCCTACACGGCTGTAAGGAAGATAAGGGAGGCTGGGGGGAGGGTTCTACACATAACGCAGTTGATGGAGGAGAACCCGAAGGGCTCTAGGGTGAAGATAATCATCTAGCCCGTGGTGGGATCAATGGTCGTGGAGGTTGAGCCCCCGAAGCCCCCGGCAAGGGTTCTCGTGGTTGATGCCGAGGGCCAGGTGCTGGGGAGGATGGCTAGCATCGTGGCGAAGAAGCTGCTTGAGGGCTACAGGGTCGTGATAGTGAATGCCGAGAAGGCCGTGGTGAGCGGAGACCCCCTAATGGTTATTGAGAGCTACCAGAAGCTGCTCGGAGTCAAGGTGCACGTCAACCCCTACAAGTGGGGGCCTAGGAGGCCTAGGGACCCGAGGTGGATTGTTAGGGACGCGGTGGAGGGCATGCTTCCGAGGTGGAAGGAGCAGGGGAGGAAGGCTGCGAAGAGGCTCAGGGTCTACATAGGCGTGCCGCCGGAGTACGAGAAGGCTGAGAAGGTGAAGTTCCCGGAGGCAGACTATAGGAGGCTGGGCCACAAGTTTATACTCGTAGGCGAGATTGCACGCGCGATGGGATGGAAGGGGGTGGCTGAGAGGCCATGAGCACGGCTGAGGCTGCGGGTAGTAGGGGGCAGCAGGAGGCCGGGCAGGCCGGCGGAGTAAGGGTCTTGATGGCTAAGGCTGTTGAGGTTCCGACGCAGAAGGGGAAGGTAAGGATAGTGATAGCGACGGGTAAGAGGAAGACCGCCATAGCGAGGGCTGTGATAAAGCCTGGTAAGGGCAGGGTCTGGGTCAACGGTGTGCCGGTGGAGCTCTGGCCGGTTGAGATGGCTAGGCTGAAGATGATGGAGCCCCTGATGCTTGCTGGCAGGGAGATCTGGGGGAGCGTCGATATAAGGGTGAATGTGAGGGGAGGAGGCTACATGGCGCAGGCGGACGCCGTGAGGATGGCTATAGCGAGGGGCCTCGTGGCCTATACTGGCAGCCAGCAGCTCAAGGACATATACGAGCAGTTCGACCGCTCAATGATAGCTGGCGACCCGAGGCAGACCGAGCCCGAGAAGCCGATGAGGAGGGGTGCTAGGAGGAGGTGGCAGAAGAGCTACAGGTGAGGCGGCCGTGATAATCCCCGTTAGGTGCTATACGTGTGGGGCTCCTATAGCGAGGTACTGGGAGGAGTTCGCGAGGAGGGTTAAGGCGGGGGAGGAGCCGGGCAAGGTGCTTGACGAGCTCGGCGTTAGGAGGCCCTGCTGCCGCCGCATACTCCTCGCACACGTCCCACTCATATACGAGGTGACCAGGTTCAAGAGGGTCTTGTAGAGGAGGTGTCGTGGCCTTGCCGGAGCAGGGTGGCGGTGTGGTAGAGCTGCTCGTCCCCCTGGAGACCTACCTGTCGGCTGGAGTCCACATAGGGACTCATATCTGTACCAAGTACATGGAGCAGTTCGTGTACAGGGTTAGGCCGGACGGGCTCTACGTGCTAGATATAAGGAGGGTTGATGAGAGGATAAGGGTTGCAGCGAAGTTCCTTGCGAGGTTCCCGCCGGAGAAGATAGTGGCTGTCTCGGTTAGGCAGTATGGCTGGAAGCCCGTGCAGAAGTTCTGCAGCTATGTTGGCTGCAAGATGCTGACGGGGAGGATACTCCCAGGCACCTTCACCAACCCGGCCCTGGAGTGGTACCTGGAGCCCGAGGTCATACTGGTCACCGACCCGAGGTCGGACAGCCAGGCTATAGACGAGGCGGGTAGGATGGGGATACCCGTGGTCGCGCTAGCAGACACGGATAACAAGATAGAGAACCTGGACTTGATCATACCGTGTAATAATAAGGGTAGGAGGAGCCTAGCACTGATATACTGGATACTGACCAGGCAGGTGCTCCGCGAGAAGGGGCAGCTCGCCCCAGACCAGGATCTCCCCGAGCCGCCGGAGGCGTTCGAGTTCAAGCCCAGGAGGAGGTGACGCGCCGTGAGCCAGGAGAAGGAGGAGGTAAACGTCATAGAGGAGTTCGGCTTCCCGGCCGAAGTGATACAGATCATAGGCAGGACCGGAGTCCACGGAGAGGTCATACAGGTTAGGGTTAGGGTTCTCGAGGGCAGGGATAAGGGCAGGGTGCTGACGAGGAACGTGCTGGGCCCGGTGAGGCTCGGCGACATACTGATACTCCGCGAGACCGAGCGTGAGGCACGCAGGCTCGGCAGGAGGTGAAGCTGAATGGTCCTCGTACGCACCTGCAGCTACTGCGGCCGCGACATAGAGCCGGGCACCGGGCTGATGTACGTGAAGAATGATGGCAGCATACTATGGTTCTGCAGCTCCAAGTGCTTCAAGCTCTGGAAGATGGGGCGTGACCCCAGGAAGCTCAAGTGGACTAAGAAGTACACGACTCTACGCAAGTAGGCCCGTGCAGGGGTGGTGTCCGGGTGGCTAAGGAGCAGACCTTCATAATGATAAAGCCTGATGGTGTCAGGAGGGGTCTTGTGGGGGAGATTATAGCGAGGTTTGAGAGGAAGGGGTTCAGGATAAAGGCTTTGAAGATGAAGTGGCTTACGAGGGAGGAGGCTGAGAGGCTCTACGCGGAGCATAAGGGGAAGCCGTTCTTCGAGGACCTGGTGAGGTTTGTTACGAGCGGCCCCGTGGTTGCAATGATAATCGAGGGCGACTCAGCGGTGAAGGTTGCGAGGCTCATGATAGGGCCCACGGATGGTAGGGAGGCGCCGCCGGGGACTATACGTGGCGACTACGCGCTGAGTAAGGGGGAGAACGTAATCCACGCCTCCGACTCGCCGGAGAAGGTGTGGCGGGAGGCCTCCGTCTTCTTCAGCAAGGAGGAGGTCGTGGGCGACTACTAGGCTCCAGGCCCTGGTTTTAGCGTGCTCCTAGGCTCTCCTAATCCATGAATGCAGTTATGTATATCTATGTGTATACGCGCTGTATACGTGGGAGGGTCTCCCTCTTGAGTGTTGTTGTGAGTGTGCGTGTGCCCCGCCGTGTGAAGGAGATACTGGAGAGGCATGGGGTGAACGTCGGGGAGCTTGTGAGGAGGGTGCTTATCGAGGAGGCTGAGAGGCTGGAGGATGAGAGGGTGTGGCGGGAGCTGGAGGAGGCTGCGGGGAGGCTCCGCGGCGTCTTCGACGAGGAGGAGTGGGCCAGGGTGGTTGATGAGGAGAGGCGTGCCAGGTGAGCCGGGTAGTGGACTACGTGGTTGATGCAAGCGTCTTTCTCCCCCTCCTGCTCCGCTACGGCCGCAGCCTACGCGGCGTGCTTGCCAGGAACCGCTTCCACGTCCTAGACCTGACATGCTATGAGACGTGTAATGGGCTGTGGAAGGAGAGTGTTAAGCTCCGCATACTCGACACTGGTACAGCTACTAGGCTCTGTAGGTGCTTCATTGAGATAGCGGCGCGGTACACCAGGATACACAGTATATGCGAGCTCGACGCCGCCCGCGTCATGGAGATCGCTGTTTCATGCGGGATAACCTTCTACGATGCAGCATACATAGAGCTTGCGAGGATGCATGGGATCCCCGTGGCGAGTAATGATAGGGATATACTGGTCAACGCTCCGAGGTATGGAGTCGAGGTGTACAGTCTCGCCGAGTTCGAGAAACTATTAGGGCTAGGCTAGCCATACTAGGTTGTGGAAGCAGCTCCTCCTACCCGTGTGGCATGCCGGGCCGCCCTCCACGACCATGTATAGTAGCGCGTCGTGGTCGCAGTCGGTGATTATAGCAGCCACGTACAGCATGTTGCCGCTCTCCTCCCCCTTCATCCAGAGCCTCCTCCTACTCCTCGAGTAGAAGTGGGCGAGGCCCGTCTCCATGGTCCTCCTCACAGCCTCCCTGTCGGCATAGGCGAGCATGAGCACCGCGCCATCCCATAGGCTCTGCACGACCACCGGCACGAGGCCGCCCTGCTTCTCGAAGTCTATGCATGCTAGCGGGTCGACGCCCTCACCGCCTCTATGAAGTTCCTCAGTACCTTCAACCCCTCCCTGCTGCTCTTCTCCGGGTGGAACTGGGTCGCGTAGACCGGGGGCTTCTCCACCGCAGCCGCGAAGACCGTCTCCCCGTGCCTCGCGGTCGCGCATACCGTTTCATCCCCCTCGTTGTATGGTACGGCGTAGCTGTGTATGAAGTACATGTACGTGTTGTCCTCCACTCCGCGGAGCAGCGTACACCTCCTCACCACGTGTATCCTCGTCCACCCGATATGGGGCAGCTTCCTAGCCTTCATCCTCTTAACCACGCCCTTCAGGAGGCCGAGGCCACGCGTAGGCCTACCACTATAGTCCAGGGACTCCTCGCTCCACTCATAGAGCAGCTGGAGGCCTAGGCATATGCCGAGGAGGGGGCGGCCCTCACCAACCATCCTCCTTATAGCCTCCGCCCCCCTCTCCCCAATCCTCCTCATCGCGGCGTCGAAGCACCCAACGCCCGGGAGTATCACCGCATCGGGATCCACCGCCTCCAGCTCCTCGGGGCTGGTGACTACAATGGGCTCGCCTCCAGCCCTCCTAACGCCGCTCGAGATGCTGTAGATGTTGCCGACACCATACTTGAATATGGCTATCCTGGGCGGCCTCACCCCTCACCACCACCCCTGCTCCCCGCCCGCTCCTTATGCCTCCTCTCAAGCTCGGAGACGACATCCCTTATCGAGGCGCCGCGTAGCGCCAGGAGCACCATGAGGTGGTAGAGGAGGTCGGCCGACTCGTAGACCAGCGTCTCCCTGCTCCCCTGCAGGGCCTCCACTATCGTCTCGACCGCCTCCTCGCCGAGCTTCCTCGCAGTATAGCCCACCCCCCTCCTGGCCAGGAGTGCTGTGTAGGAGTCCTCCGGCATCTCCCTCAGCCTATCCCTTATAACCTCCTCCAACTCCTCCAGGAAGTCTAGGCTCCCCACTTCTCCATCCTCCTCCCAATACTCTTAGCGTGGAGCGTGAAGCCCTCGTAGCTTGCAAGCCTATAGGCAGCCCTATACGCCTCCCTAGGCACCTCCCTGACGACCGCCACCGGCTTGAGGAAGTCGTAGACGCTAAGGCCTCCCCTCCACCTAGCAGACCCGGTTGTAGGCAGCACGTGGCTCGGCCCCGCCGCATAGTCCATGACCGCCACGGGGTGGCCAACGCTCACCGCGCCGGTGTTAGCGACCCTCTGCTCGAGGGCCGCAGCCTCCCCGAGGAGCTCCAGGTGCTCCGGCGCATAAGCGTCCGCCAGCTCAGCCGCCTCATCAACCCCGCTGACCTCAACCATGTAGACCCTGCCGACACGGTCAGCGTAGGGGGCCGCGAGCTCCATGGCTTTCTCGAGGAGCTTCCTGCTCCAGGAGACTAGTACCCCGGTTGAGAGGGGGCCGTGCTCGGCCTGCGCGAGCGTGTCCAGCGCTGCCTCGACGGGGTCCGTGTCGGGGCCCGCTATCACCATTATCTCGCTCGGCCCGGCGAGCATGTCGACCCCCACCACGCCCGCCACCAGGGCCTTGGCGGCAGTAACATAGGGGCCCCCGGGCCCCGCAACCATATCCACGCGCGGCACGGGGGAGGCTCCATAAGCCATGGCTGCGACCGCCTGCGCCCCGCCCAGGGCTACCGCCACCGATGCCCCAGCACGGTACATGGCCGCGAGTATCACCGGGTCTGCCTTGAAGCCCCTGCAGCCGCCAGGGCGGCAGGGGGGAGTCGCCGCGACCACCTCCTCGGCGCCAGCGATCCTCGCCGGTATTATGGTCATGAGGGCTGTGGAGGGGTATGGCTTGAGGCCGGCTGGCACGTAGACGCCTACCCTGCGGACGGGCCTCCAGGTGAGCTCTATGCCTGGGAGGGCCTCAACCCTCCTCGGCGGGAGCGTTGCCTCATGGTACTCCTCTATCCTCTCCGCCGCATAGTCTATAGCCTCCCTCAGGGCCGCGGGGAGCCCCTCATAGGCCTCCCTCATCTCCTCCCTAGTTATCAAGGGATCCTCGTAGCAGACGCCGTCGAACCTCTCACTATACCTGCACGCCGCCTCATAGCCCCTCGAGGCTATCTCCTCCACAACCGGCCTAACCCTCTCGATGTAGGGGGCTAGGCTGTAGGGCCTCTTCAGCTCCCTAACGACACCCTCTACCCCGAGATCCCTCGTGGAGAGGAGGACTGGCTTCACGCGGGCCTCACCTCTACACCGTGCCTGGCCAGGTACTCCTTGACCTCGCGGATGCTGTAGACGCCGTAGTGGAAAATACCGGCGGCTAGGGCCGCGTCGGCCCCAACCATGAATGCCTCGAGGAAGTGGTGTGGGTTGCCCGCACCCCCGCTGGCTATGACGGGTATCGTCACCGCCTCCACGACCGCCCTGGTGAGCTCGAGGTCGTAGCCCATCCTTGTGCCATCCCTATCTATGCTTGTCAGCAGTATCTCCCCCGCCCCGAGCTCTGCAACCCTCCTAGCCCACTCGACGGCGTCTAGGCCGGTCGGTATCCTTGCCCCCGCGACGTAGACCTCCCACCAGCCCCCCGGCCTCCTCTTAGCATCTATCGCGACAACCACAGACTGGCTCCCATACTCCGAGGCCGCCCTCCTCACGAGCGATGGATCCCTGACCGCCGCCGTGTTTATCGAGACCTTGTCGGCGCCGGAGTCTAGCAGGCGGCCGAACTCCCGCAGGCTCCTCACCCCCCCGCCGACGGTGAATGGTATCGAGAGTGTGCTTGCAACATCTCTCACAACCCTGTATATGGGCTCCCTCTGCTCGGGCGTCGCCGAGATGTCCAGGAAGACTAGCTCGTCGGCCCCCTGCTCCTCGTAGAGGGCTGCCAGCTCGACCGGGTCCCCGGCGTCCCTTAGGTTGCGGAAGTGGACTCCCTTGACAACCCTGCCCCCGGAGACGTCTAGGCATGGGATGATCCTCTTTGCCGGCACCTAGACCACCCCCTTGATGCTCATAACCCTGCTGCTCCCCCTCAACGCCTGGCCCAGCGCCATCCCTAGGGCCTTGAAGCATGCCTCGATTGTGTGGTGGGTGTTCCCCGTCCTCAGCGCCTTCACGTGTATGGTTGCCCTCAGCGTGGAGGCTAGGCTTGCTATGAAGTGCTCGGCGTTCTCGGCCCTAAGGCCGCCGACCACGTCCCATGGCTGTAGGCCTAGCTCCACCCATGCGCCCGGCCTGTTGGAGACGTCTACGGCTGCTAGGCAGAGGGACTCGTCCATCGGCACTATGCTCCAGCCGTACCTGGCTATAGTCCTGCCTGCCGTAAGCCTCCGGAGCGCCTCGCCAAGCACTAGGGCGACGTCCTCCGCTACATGGTGGTCGTCGACCCTGTACACCTCCTCTGCGTAGACCTCTCCCCCGATGCCGGCGTAGAAGAGGAGTGTCTTCAGTAGATGGTTCAGCATCGGTATCGGCGTCTCCGCCTTCACTCCGATTGCGCCCTCCTCCAGGAACACCCTTATCCTCGTCTCGAGCGTCTCCCTGGAGACAGCCACCCTACCCACTCCTAGCCCACCTCTCCACGGTGAGCCTACCAGTATAGAACGCCATCCCCGCCACCACCCCGTCGAAGCCGAGCGACTCTAGGAGCTCGACGTCAGCGTCGCAGGAGACTCCGCCGCTGTAGATGAGGGTGAGGCCCCTCGAGATGCTCCTAACATGCTCAGCCCTCCAGCCGCATGGCCCCTCAAGGAGCCCCTCCCTCCACACCTGCGTGTAGAAGACCCCGGCGCCGCAGTCCCTGGCCGTCCTAACGGCGTCCTCTACACGTAGCGGCGTCCTCCTAGTCCACCCCCTCGAGAGGAGGAAGCCGTCCCTATCCTCCTCCGCCGCCAGGAGGATCACCGAGCCATGGGCCCTAGCCTCCTCCGATGCCTCCGCCGCGAAGCCCGGGTCGCGGAGCCAGGCGGAGCCTATGATTATCCTTGAGGCGCCGGCGGAGGCTACATCGCTGACCGCCTCCCTGGAGCCCACCCCTCCACCATACTCGACCTCCTCGAACCCTATCCCGCAGGAGAGTGCCCGGATCAGGCGGAGTGCGTAGCTCCTCGGCCTCCGCCTACCCGCGGAGTCAAGGTCTACGAGGTGCACGGCCCTATACCCCAGCGCGTATATCTTCTCAGCAGCCTCGACGGGGTCTCCGAGAACCAGGCCCGTGCCCCTCAACCCCTTCACCCTCTTAACCGCCCTCGAGCCCTCCACGTCCACCGAGGGTATGAGCGTCATGGAACCACCTTCTCCACGCCGAGTATCACTATGTCCCTCGCACCCATCCTCCTCGCATCCACTATGATCCTGGGTAGGTCGCTCTCCCTGGCCGCCACTAGCACCTCCCACATGGGCTTCGGCGACTCCAGCCTGGCGACCATCGGGCCGCTCATGGAGGGGAGTATGCTCAGCACAGCCTTCAACGCCTCATCGGGAACATTCATCAATACCAGCTTCACGCCGCGCGCATTTATCACGCTCCTCGTCACCTCTATGACCTGCGTAGCAGTGTACTCCAGGCCGGCCGGAACCCTCCCACGGATCAGCACTGCGCTCGTCTCCATGACGGTCTCCACGGGCACCAGGCCGTGGGCCCTCAGCGTCGTACCCGTAGACATTATGTCGACTATCGCGTCGGCCGCGCCGAGGAGGGGCATGACCTCGGTCGCGCCGCTCACCCTCATTATCTTGACCCTCACACCCTTCTCCTCAAAGAAGCGCCTCGCTATGTTAACGTACTTCGTCGCGACACGCCTCCCTTCGAGGCTCGACAAGCCCTCATAAGGATAGTCCCTCGGGACGGCTACGACTATCCTCCCAGAGCCGAAGCCCAGGTCAAGAACCTCCTCAACCTCCCCGTCAACCCCCGCCTCGCGCACAAGATCCCTACCGGTTATCCCTAGGTGGACGGCACCGGACGCGACGAGGACTGGTATGTCGTCAGCCCTGGCATAAACCAGCACGACGTCACTCCTCGTCGTCGGGACTAGGAGGGCCCGGGTATCGCCACCATAGATGGGCTCGATGCCCGCGGAGGAGAGGAGCTTGAGGGCGGGCTCCCGCAGCCTCCCCTTGTTCGGCACGGCTATGCGTAGGGCCTGGGTGTCAGCGGTGAACGCGGGCCATCTCCCTGCGCCTCCGCCTGGGGGTGGGAGACGGGTGGGTTTAAAGCCCTATCCACTCCCCGCGAGCCTCCTCACAGCCCCCAGCAGCTCCTCGTTCTCCTCGGGCCTCCCCACACTAATCCTCACATACGTCCTCCCTATAGGCGCCTGCCTCACGCAGACACCCATCCTCCTAAGCTCCTCGACAGGGCTCCCCGAGACGGGGCTGAAGTCAGCCAGGACGAAGTTGCTATGGCTCCTAAACACCCTCACACCAGCGCCGCGGAGGGCCGATGAGAGCTCCTCCCTCCACTCCCTTATCCTGGACACCCTCCCCTCAACAACACCCCTGAGCCTCAGCATAGCCGTGGCCATTGCGAGGGAGGGGGCTGTGACCGGGAAGGGGTAGAGTATGTTCCTCAACGCCCTCGCAAGCATAGCCGGCGCCACCGCGTACCCAACCCTCATCCCCGCCAGGCCGAAGGCCTTGCTCATCGTCCTCACAACCACAACGTTCCCATACTCGACGAGGCCCTGCAGCCCATCCTCCTCCATGAACTCGTAGTACGCCTCGTCGAAGACGAAGAGCGTGTCATCGTGCTCGGATACGAGCCTCTCCAGGAGCCTGCGGGACGCAAGGAGGCCTCCCGTAGGATTATTAGGCCTGTCAAGTATGACTACATCACTCCTCTCCGCGGCCTCCTCCAGGGAGCCTACATCTATGACCCACTCGTCGTCCTCAACCCTCATCGGTATCCTCTCTAGATCCAGGCCGTAGACCGCCGCGAGCCTGGGGTACATGGAGAAGCAGTACTGCGGCGCCGCCCCCCTAAGCCCCTGCATGAGCGCCATGACCGCGTTTATTATCGAGTCTCCCCCCGAGGCCACCACTATCGATTCGGAGGGGG
Source organism: Thermoproteota archaeon (assembly GCA_013153145.1). Lineage (GTDB taxonomy): Archaea > Thermoproteota > Thermoprotei_A > Sulfolobales > Pyrodictiaceae > JAADEY01. The sequence goes on from JAADEY010000023.1 coordinate 20,643, forward strand.
CGCCCGTGTACGCCGACAACTCCCCGACAAGCTCCTCCAGGAGCCTCCTCCGCGGATACCGGTTAGCCCTCAGCAGGAGCCCATAGGCCTCCTCAACGACATCTACGGGTGGCGGGAAGGGGGACTCGTTTAGGTCTAGGTGGATGCACGGCTCATCGCCGGGCGGGGTGTAGGGCTCCAGGCTGCACGCCCTCTCAACCCTCTCGATCCAGGTGGGCGTGGCTTCCAACCCACCGTGGTGGGCGGACGCGGAGGGTTAATAAGAGGAGGACTCGAAACCATTTCCTGGTGGAACGCGTATGCCCCCAAAGATAGACGCCGTAGTGAAGGCAGTCGAGGAATACAACAAGTACAGGTGCCCGGAGGCATGCGCAGAGATACTATGGGTAGACGGGAACAAGGCATACATCTACATAGAGGGCACGTACTGCGCGACATGCGGGCTCTACGACTGGCTAGAAGACCTCGCATACATACTAGAGGAGAAGGGAGCCCCAGCAAAGCTGCAGGGAGTCATAGAGCCGAGGAACCCGGAGACCCCATGGAGGATAGCCATCTACGAGTTCGAAGACACAGCTTAAACCCTTCCACAAACCCCTAGAGAACCCCGGGCACACCAGGCATGAACAAGGCAGCAGTCATAGCCGTAATAGTCATAGTAGCTGCAGTCGCAGCCTCCGCAGCCCTACTCCTCCACCACCCACGCCAACACGCCGCACCCAGGAGGACGACACCCCTCATCTACCCGCCAGGCATACCGGCAGGCGTCATAGCCGGCGCAAGGCCCGGGGTGAGTGTGAGCGTCGAGGGGCTGAAGACGGGCGGCGAGATACCCAGGGTGTATACATGCGATAGCAGGGCCTACAAGCCACCAACCATAACATGGAGGCTCGAGGGAAGCGCCAAGATAGAGTCATGGCTCATAGTAGTCGACGACCCCGACGCACCCGGCGGGGTATTCTACCACCTACTAGTCTACAACATACCACCCGACACACGCCACTGGCCAGGCCCAGGCGAACTAGGACTAAACACCGCTAGGAGACCAGGATGGTTCCCCGTCTGCCCACCACCAGGCAGCCCCCCACACCACTACTACTTCATAGTCATAGGCCTCGACAAGAAGCTAGACGTGCCGCGCGGCGCAAGCCCCTACCAGGTGTTCCGCGCAGCAGAGGGCCACGCAGTAGTCTTCGGATACACCTACGGCGTCTACAAGAGATAAGCCCCCCTTAGGAGCCGGATAGGCTTCACGGAGGCTGTGAGGTGGCCCCTACTCGGCGACCCCGGGGAGGAGGGAAGGCCGGGGGGTGAGCGGGTGGTCCTCATCTCTTTCCGAGCCACTTGTCGAGCCCCATTGTCTTCTTCTCCGGCTTCCTCCTCAACACCCTCTCGACGAACCTGTCCCTCACCGGCTCGTAGACCTCCTTGTAGAAGCGCTGTGGATCCGTGAGGACTGTCTTTGGGAACTTCTTGAGGTATTCTAGCGCGGCCTTCCATGCCTCCTTGAAGTCTATGCCTGCCTCCTCGAACCTCCTGGCGACGTAGCGGTCGAAGTCCTCTGGGCGCTGCTCAACGCCGCCCATCATGAACCAGCCGTTTGGGGATACCTGCGCCTTCTCCCCGCCGACGGTGACCCATCTTGCCTCGGTGCCCTCGGGGAGCCTCCTCCCTATGAGCCTTGACGGCCTCCTGGGCCTCCTGGCGGGGCCGTAGTACTTGGCCCATGCGTAGAATATTGCCCTGTTTAGTCCCCAGCTCTTAGCCTTCTCCACGTCCCCGTGGAGGAGGTAGTAGCGGGCAGCCTGAAGCA
>JAADEY010000045.1 GCA_013153145.1 Thermoproteota archaeon
GCGAGCTCGCGGAACCTTGCGTGGTAGTTCTCCTCCCTCCTCAGCTGCTCCTCGAGCTCGCGGAGGGCCTCTTCAAGGGCCTCGCGGAGGATCTCGTCGTCGAGCTGGGAGGCCCTCCGCGACTCTAGTAGCTTTGTTAGCAGCCTGTCTGCGAGCCTTGTGAGTGTGAGGGTTAGTAGGTAGTTGCATGCACCCTCCTCGCCGTAGAGTGCGCGTATCTGCGCCAGTATGTCTACAATGTCGTCACCGTTGTTGTTGTTTAGTGCTGCTTCCTGGGCCTCGCTGCATACTGTGCCGCAGTAGATTGCTGCGACGGTTTTGACGTAGTCGGCGACGGGCCGCAACTTCTCCAGCTGGCCTGGTTCTCGGCTTGGGCGTGCGGAGAGTCTTTGCGCTGTCAAGACTCTTATACACCTTCGCCTGGGCTGGGTACCCCGGGTGTCTTTCTTTTTGGTTCTACTTTATATCTTGAACGGGTTTTTCCAGCCTGTGTTGTCCATCACTCTTGATGGACTGTTTAACGGACTGGCCGGTGTACTGGCTGGTCTTCAGCTTATATGGAGGCGGGTGGGGGAGGCCTGTTTACTGGTGTAGGTGCCGGGGGGCTTGTCGTCGGGGAGGTCTGGCGGCGTTATAGAGCCTAGGATTAGGTATTTGATACTCTTGATGCTTGCTGCTAGGCCTATGCATGGGTATGAGCTTATCAAGGCTCTCCGTAGCCTGTTCTCGTTTGCTAGTATTAGTCCTGGGCCTGGCACGGTGTATCCGGTGCTGCACCGGCTTGTTGAGGAGGGTTTGGTGGAGTATCGGTTGGAGAGTAGGGCTGGGAAGAGGTTGAAGGTTTATGGTCTTACTCGTAGGGGTGTTGAGGAGCTTGCTGGGATGATGGTTAAGGCTTTTAGGATTTCTGAGGCCTTGTTGAGGCTTCATGTTGAGGCTGTGCGTGGGCTTTGTGGCTCTGGGTCGTTGGGGCTTGTGCCGGAGCTGCGTAGGGCTGTTGAGGATGTTGGTAGGGTTATTTCGTCTCTCTTGTCGGTGTTGTCTGGGTGTAGCGGGTAAGGAGTATATACCCCTCCTTGCCTGCCACGGTGCGTGATATATCGGGGCCCGATAGTGGGTGCTGCTGAGCGGCTGGCGGACTTCGTGGTGAGGCACTCCAAGCTCGTGATCGCGGCGTGGATAGTGATACTCGTCTTGTCGGCCCCCCTGGCGGGGATGCTCGACAAGTACATCTCCTATAGTGAGAGGAAGTGGCTGCCGAGCAGCGCTGAGAGCGTCAAGGCCAGCGACATAGTTGAGCACGCGGCTGGCGGGGAGGAGCTCCTCTACGTCGTCGAGGCGCCCCATGTGCTCCAGAGGCTTGACGAGGCGTACGCTGTGCTGCACCGGTACTTCAGGGGCCTGGGGAATGTGACGACCCCGCTCAACATAAGCAGGATCGCCGCCGGGAGCATCAAGGGCCTGCTTAACGCGAGCATCGGTGCCGCGAGGGGTACTGCGAACGGCTTCTACGGCGTCTACCGTGCGGCCGTCGAGGCCTACCGTGGGGGTGTTGAGGGGGCCCGTGGGCTCTGGATGCTCGTCTACATGTACCGTGTATTGGCTGTGAATGCTTCGAGGCTCTACCCCCTCCTATTGAAGGGCTCCGAGGAGATGGTCGAGGGGTTCAACAAGACGCTCGAGATGACCCCGTTCCTTGAGAGGGTCTACGCCGAGGTGCTCCACGTAGCCCTCGTGGTGAACCAGGCCTACCACCACCTCTCCTGGCTTCTCGGGAAGCCGTCGCCGAGCGACTGGGAGGCTGTGAGGAGGGAGGCTGAGGAGCTCCTCCGCCAGGCCATGTCAAGCGGGTCCCCCGGCCTCGCCGCCACGGGGGGCTTCCATGTCGATGCACGTGTAGTCTCCCTCCTCATCCGGGGGGCCGCCGCTGCCCCGCCCGGGGACATGGATGCATTGAGGCTCGTCGCCAGGGCTGTGCTGGTTGAGGCCTCGCCCCCGGGGCTCCGGGGGGTTGTAGCCGAGATGCTGCGTATCATCGATGAGCTCGGGGGGCCTGGTAGGGCCCCGCCGAGGCTCGTGGCCGAGAAGCTCTTCACCTACATGCTCGAGAAGGGTGTAGGGGGGTTCCGTCTCCCGCCCGGAGTCGACCCGGGGGAGGTCGTGAGGCTCGTCGAGGAGGCCGCAGCCGGCCGTGGGGCCGGGTGGCTCGCCGGCGAGCTGTTCCGCTTGTTCGTCGCCTCGATGGTGGCTGAGAAGGGTGGCCAGCGTGGGAGGGTGCTGGCTGAGAGGATAAGGGCCGGCCTCGACCCCGTCGTCGAGCTCATTATACGTAGCCGTGGGAGGGTCTCCCCCGGCTCGCAGGCCTTCATCAGGGCTGTCGCGGAGGCGCTGGCTGAGGCTGGTGCGCCGAGGAGCCTCGCGGAGGAGATAGCCTCGGCCAGCGGGCCGGCGGAGGTTGAGAGGCTCCTCCTAGGCTATATACGTGGGAGGCTCCTGGAGGGCTTCGAGGCGAAGCTGCCGGGCTTCATGAAGCCCTACGCCCCCCTGATAGTAGACGAGGTCTTCTCCTCCAACGGGTCCGCGCCGGTAACGGTAGTGGTCAACGCGACGGTCGAGGCCCTCACGCCGAGGTTCAGCGGCCCCGCGAGCCTCCTCGGCAGCATGTACGGGGTCGAGGTACCCTACCGTGAGGCGCTGAGGCTGGGGGCCATGGAGGCCCTCAACCTCACCACGCCCGCCAGCGTCTCCTCCTGGCTCGACGGGGTGGCGTCGCGTATCGAGGGGGTCGTCCTCCAGGGGCTGCGGGGCTCCATGGTCTCGAGGGACAACACCACAGCACTGGTAATGGTCTCCTGCAGCCCCACCGTGAACTCCACGAGGCTCTACCAGGTAGCAATGGATGCTAAGAGGGGGCTGGAGGGGCTCGGCCTTAGGGTCTACGTCCTCGGCGGCTCGGTGCAGAAGATAGAGACTAAGAAGGCTATAGAGGCCGACATAAGCATAGTCGATAAGCTCAGCGGCCTCATGGTGCTAATAGTACTACTCCTAACCATAAGGAGCCTGGTCGCAAGCATAACACCCTTCACAATCATAGGCCTAAGCGTCGTGGCCGGCACGGCCGCCGTATGCCTCCTAGCAATGACCGGGGTGTCCGTGACCAGCTGGGCCAGGAGCCTAATGGTCACCACTGCCCTCGGCCTAGGAATAGACTACACAGCGTACATACTCTCGAGGCTAAGGGAGGAGCTGGCGAAGGGGGGAGACCCCGGCAGGGCCGTCTACCGCGCACTCAAGACAAGCATACCCGGCGTGGCCGGCAGCGCTGTGACAGACTTCCTCGGCTTCGCTAGCTTCCTCCTAGCATGGGACATGCCCTTCCTCCAGAGCCTAGGCTTCGCACTACCACCCGTAGTGGCGGCCGTGGCGCTCGCAAGCGTAACCCTAGCACCAGCAATACTAGTCCACCTAGCGAGCAGGAAGTGGTTCTGGTGGCCCCACACACCGGAGAAGGCCAGGGCCAAGAAGCCACGCCCACCAATAGCGGCAAGGTTCGCGGCAGCGAAGCCACTAGCAGCACTAACACTACTAGCCCTACTAGCAGTACCAGCAGCATACACCGTCGCAACCTTCCACGGAAGCTACGACGTCAAACTCTTCATGCCAAGCGGCTCAGAGGTAGCCAGGGGAGTAACACTCCTAGAGGAGAAGCTCTCACCAGGAAAACTCTACCCACTATACATAATCGTCGAACACGGCAACGAGACAATATGCAGCATGCTCCACGAGTCAGAAAGCCTAGCAGAAGCAATAACAGCAGCAGCACCCGGCTCAACCGTCTACGGGCCATCAAGACCCTCCGGGAAAGAAATAAACATAACAGCCGCATGCAGCCTCCCAAGCCTAGCAGAAAGAATAACAGAAAGATACACGATAAACAAGACCATGTACTACCTACGCGTAGAACTACCAATAAACCCGATGACAAGCAAAGGACTACAAGTAGCACAAAAAGTACACGACAAAGCCCACCAATGGGCACACAGCCACAACACCACAGTACTAGTAGGAGGAGTACCAGCAACAATAAACGAGCTAAACAACGCAATGCAGGGAGTCTTCTGGGGAATAGTACTACCAGTAGCAGTAGCATGCATGGCAATATCAATGCTAGCAGTATTCCACTGCTGGAGCGCAGCAATAATCCCACTCATAAGCGTCGCACTAGGAGTAGGATACGCCATACTAACAAGCAACACACTCTTCAACACCCTCGGAGTAGGAGGACTACTATGGTTCCTACCAACAGTAACAGCAGTAGCAGCACTAGGAGTAGGCATGGACTACAACAGCTTCTACATAAACCGCGCAATAGAAGAAGCAGAAAAAATGCCAAGCAGAGAAGCAGCACTAGAAGCAGCAGCAAGAGTAGCAGGACTAGTAGTAGGACTATCACTCATAGTATCCTCAAGCTACAGCGCAATGGTACTAACACACAGCTGGGGATTCAGAGAAATAGGCCTAACACTAGCACTAGCAATATTCTACACAAGCATCATAGCAGTACTCCTCCTCTGGCCATCAATCCTAAGCCTAATAGGAGACAAAGCATGGTGGCCAAGAAAACCAAGAAGAGGAACACACATAGAAGAACAATAAACACAACACCCCTCCCCGCAAACAAACCCTAGCCAAACAACCCCTCAATGCCATCCCTAAAGACCCCACAGCATACACACAATACCCCTAGAGAAGCCTTAAGTATACGAACGACCACCATGCCCCAAGCCCGGGTACACAGCATGCAGAAGATCATCAGGGCTAAGAGCTGGGACGAGCTCCCAGAGATCCTAGAGCCCGGCGAATACGAGGTCAACGGCGAGCGGTTTAGGATAATGGAGCCCGTGGAACGGGACACATGGCACAAGATAATCAAGGGGATCAAGAAGCTCCACGCGAGATACTATGACTAGCTCCCGCCCGACGCCACCCCATGTCCCAAGCATCCGCATCACCCCAGCAAAACCCTCAACCCCGTCTACACGCCAGCCAACACTACCACGGAATACCCCCCTACTCATGCCCCTTTCTTCCTCCTCAACCACTACCTCCCCTTCCTCCTCACAGATAGTAGGCCTAGGAGGAGCACCATGAGCAAGAATATCGTCGAAACCACCACCGCCAACACAAGCCTCAACGAAAAATACACTCCAACAACCTTCCATTGCAATGATTGAGACTAAGACCACTACTAACGACAAGCTGCAATGCTATGGCAGCCCCACAATATTCCATATGAATAATTCTCGAGTATGTAGTGACGCTGCGTGATACTGTGAAGAAGATTTACAATCTCCTATGAATGATTCATTCACAATACGTCTTGCCGATATTTCTGGCAATCCGCCAAAGGAGCCCTTGCGATCTTCTATCGAATGATTCTCATAAGCGCGGTACTCCTGGAGGCTATAGCAATGCTCAAACTTTCGATCTTCTATTGAATGATTCGAAACACGCTGACTGTGCCGGGCTTCAAGATAGCATTCGACTTTCGATCTTCTATTGAATGATTCAAAGTTAACAATCCTTGAATCCGTATCAAGAGAAAGTTTACTTTCGAT
>JAADEY010000022.1 GCA_013153145.1 Thermoproteota archaeon
GGCCTAGGGGGAGTGTATGTGTGGAGGGGGTCTGTGGAGGGCCTTGGGGGAGTCCTGGTCATAAGGCCGTTGATGAGCGCGCACCCCCCGGTGGTCCTGGAGATCGTCGCTTGTAGGCGTCTAGGCGTGCCCGTGGGCTCGAGGCTCAGGGTGAGGGTGGAGTGTGTGAGGGGGCTTACCGGGCCCCGGGGATGCGTCTCCGACGCCTGCCGCGCAGACCCCTATGCATGGTGCTCCTCCGTGCAAGCATCAACCTGACGCCGTGCGCGGAGGCGAGTACGTCGAGGAGCCTCATGTAGGCCTCCATCTGCCTCCCCGTGAGGGTCGCGTTGACGTGTGCGGCGACGAGGTAGATGTTGTAGTAGTCTTCCCCGCCGTAGTCACGGTATAGGACTGCTATGAGCTTCTCCGCCTCCACGTCCGGGAGGAGCATCCTCCTCCCAGGGGCCCAGAAGCCGTGCCCCGCCGGGGTCTCGACGAGGAGCGGCTGCTCCATGGCCTGCAGCCTCACATACATCGCGCTGACGCCGGGCAGGCTATCTATAGCCTCGACGGCCCTGTCGACGTCCCCCCAGCAGGCCTCCGCCTCCTCCCCGGGGAGTATCCTCTCTATCGAGCTGCAGAGGGTCTCAACCACCCTCCTGACGCCGCCGCGGCTCGTGTAGAAGCTGTGGAGCCGGTGGGAGGGGGGTATGGTTAGTGGGTGCGTGTAGCCTGGCTCGCCGCCGACCATGTCCCAGATGAATGCCGTGTCGCGGTAGCTTTGGTCGAGTGCTGCGAGTAGTGCTTGGCGTAGCTCCTCGTCGAGTGACCGGCTTAGTTCTAGTAGCTCGTGCCGCGACTTCAGCGGGTACCATTGTAGAGAGTCGTTTATCCTCTTCATCGTCTCGGGCGCCTTTGACGCCACGTGGCTTAGGAGGACGTACTCCTTTAGGAAGCTGTAGGAGTGGTCCTTGGAGACGTATGCTAGTAGTATGCCTGCCCTCGAGGCCTGCGTGAAGAGCTCCTTCACGGAGACTATGAGCTCCAGGCTTAGGAGGGCCAGGTAGGCGTGCGAGAGGCTCTCAAGCCTCCCCCGGGAGGCCTTCGCTATTGAGACCAGGGCTGCCGAGACTAGGGCGCGGTAGCTCCCATCCATTAACAGTATTGAGCCGCTGCCGCCGATCCTCCGGAGCCTCATCGCGAGGCTGCTCGCAACCCGGTGCTCGACCCATGAGCGGAGCGCGTCGAGTATCCTCGAGTCCCTCACCGGGTAGAGGCGTAGCTCCAGCCCCCTCTCCGGCTCCTCCTGGACCGGGCCGGTGACGCCGAACGCCCTCGCGATGTAGAGTGCTCCTCCGCCGGCTAGGGGCTGTATGCCTCCCCCGCCATCAACGGCCCCGACGACTACATCCTCCTCCGCTGGCTCGGGGAGCCCGCCCACCCACCACGACGTGTCGACTCCCTGCAGCCCGTGGGCGGCTTGCAGCGGCTTTGATATCAGCTTCTCAGCCTCGGCGGTGAAGAGGTCTAAGAACCAGTCCGACACCTCCTAGGCCCCCTCCCCTTCTCTAGACAAGGGCGTTGGTATTACCATATCTGGCTTGGATGCCTGGCCCCACAGCGCCAAGCATTATAAGTAGCTCCCACTGGTTGAACACTACGGTTCAGAGAGAACCTGGTTCAAGGGCAGTTAACAATGCCTCGTGGGAGGGGTGAGCCGGGTACGGGTAAGAAGGAGGAGGGGTTCCTGAGGATAATCGCTATTGGGGGTGAGGAGTGCCCCCTCGTCGAGAAGGTGACTGAGGCCAGCAAGGCGGTGTACGAGAAGCCTGCATGCATACTAAAGGTGTTGAAGGTGGTGCAGAGGGGCGATAAGATAGTGCACTGGGTGAGGGGCTGGGGCGACCCGATAGCCGTTAAGAGGCTCATACACCTCATAAAGACACTGGAGGGCCACCAGCTCGTCGCAGTCAAGGAGTTCAGGAACGGGTTCATGATGGTCTTCGAGTCACCCCTACTAGGCCAGTGCAAGAGCTGCCTCTGGCTATCAAACCACCCCTGCATCTACGTCTCATCGGCAGTAATAATGCCTGGGGGCAAGGTGCTCGAGTACGTCGCTTCATGCAGGCATAGGGACGTCATAGACTATATCAGGAGGGCTGGGCTGAGGATAGTCTCCACGGAGGAGTACACGGGCGAGGCTGTCATACTCACACCGAGGCAGGAGGCCGCGCTGCTGAAGGCCTTCGAGTACGGGTACTTCAAGCACCCCAGGAGGATACACCTAGACGAGCTGGCCAGGGAGCTCGACGTAGCCCCCTCGACGCTCGCATCACTACTCAGCAGGGCCATAGAGAAGGTGGTGAACTACTTCGTGTTGAAGGAGCATCCCTTCGTATTCTTCTGCGTGGAGAGCATGAAGAGCCCGCTCGAGAGATGCATAGAGCTGATAAAGTATAGGGGGGTTGAGCCCGAGGAGGCTGAGGAGGAGTCCGAGGCTTGAGCAGGGTGGAGGGCGGCGGCCTGGCTGAGGCTGTCTTCCTCGGAGTCGTTGGGGTGCTCTACATCCTCGAGGTAGTCGGTGTAGCCATGCTGCTGATACTGCCGCCGACAGACCTGGTGTCAGACATAGTCATATACATGGCAGCCATGGCTGCACTGACAAGCATAGCCGTCCACCTGGCGGCTAGCAGGGCTGCAAGCTGCACGGAGGGGCTGAGGCGGAGGGGGCCCGTATACACGGGGAGGGAGGCCGCGGAGAACGCCTGGCTCCACGGCTTCTGGAGGACAGTCACGAGGGCAGCCGAGGAGCTGAGGAGCGTGAAGACCCCAGCCATGCTCCTCGCCGCCGGCAGCCTAGGCCTCGCATACCCAGCCGCACTCGCCATGATACATAGAGCCTACAATACACTCTCACAGCTCATGGGCAGGGAGGCCGTACAGCCAACGCCAGGCGCCATAGTTGCATCCTTCAGTCTCCTATACCCCCTAGCCTACATGAGGTACAGGAGGCTAGCCTAAGGCGGGGCGCCCCGGCCACAGCGGTCTCCCACACGTCAAGAGAGGAGGGGTGGGGGTTGCGGTGCAGCATCTACTACCTGGCAGCCGTAGTAGCCGTTGCGTGCTACGCATGGCTCCTCTTCGACCCGAGGACGGGGTGGCTCACTGTCAGGGTTAGCCTGCTGGCCCTGGCCGCCGCGGCAGCCTACCTTGCCGCTAGGTATATGAGGGCGAAATGCCTCATCAACCGTGCAGGGCTTGGAGAGGAATAAACTATACGTCCACCGCCACCAGGGAGCAGTCCCGTGGGCGTGTGGGGAGGGCTGGTATTGCTGAAGCCCCTCTCCTCGGTGGGGGGCGGTGTGGAGGGACACCGGTACCGACAGCCCCCTGTCATCTCCGGGTGTCTCGTGGCCTCGTGCGTGGGGTGCTGGGTGTAGTCCTTGAGTAGGCTCCTCGAGGTCTATGGCTACGAGTATCGTGGCCCCGTCTTCTCGTGGTGGGATTTGGCTAGGGTTGTTGAGGCTTGCAGGAGTGGTGGGGGTGTTGTTAGTGTTGAGTGTTGCAGGTCTAGGATGCGTGTCGTCTGCCGTGGGGGCTTCATCTGTGTTGGTGGTGTCTGTTTCGAGGAGCCGGTGTTGGATGCTTTGAAGAGGGATATGCTGTACATGGTTGAGGGCGGGGTGCTTGTTCCTGTCGAGTCTAGGCTTCATGGCTACTCCAGGCTGAGGTGTATCGGCGACTGCGCCGCCCCCACCGTGGAGATAAATGGTATACATATGCATAGGATTGAGGGGTGCGACCCCTGGAGTGATGCTGTCTCGAAGGTTAGGGCTGCCCGTGTGAGGAGGGGGCATAGGGTATTGGATACATGCATGGGGCTCGGCTACACCGCCCTAGCCAGCCTTGAGGCTGGTGCAGGCCTCGTCGTCACCGTCGAGGTCTCGGATGAGGTCTTATGGCTCGCTGAGAGGAACCCGTGGAGCCGCGGCCTCGGGGGCGGTGGTGTCGTTATTCTTAGGGGTGATGTGAGGCATGTCGTGGGCTTGTTCCCGGACGGGTTCTTCGACCGTATAATCCATGATCCTCCGCGCTTCAGTAGGAGTACTGGAGACCTCTACTCCCTAAGCCTGTACCGTGAGTTCTTTAGGCTGCTTAGGCCGGGCGGAGTCCTATTCCACTACACCGGCACGCCGAAGAGGAGGAGGGGCGTAAACCTGGCTAAGGGCGTCTCGAGGAGACTGCTTGAAGCAGGCTTCACGGGTGTAAGGTTCCTGCGCGGCGTGGGGGGTGTCGTCGCAAGGAAGCCCTGGTGACCAGGCCGCGGCCACCCTGAAGGCGTTAGACGCTTCGCCCTAGCCGCCCCCGGCTAGTATACATGGTTGGGAGCCGTGCCGGAGGTTGGGGAGAAGAGCCCCTGGAAGGGGCTTGATATATTCTCAAGGTTCATCGAGCAGCTGAAGGAGGTATACCTAGACCTCGTCGACAAGGCGCTTGAGAGGATAAAGGCCGAGACTCTGGGGGCGGAGGTGGCGGCGTTCTACAATAAGCTTGTGTCCAGCGGCGTGCCGGAGGACCTTGCAAAGGAGCTCACCAAGAAGTACTTCGAGGCACGCCTACAGCCCATGAAGGCTATAGAGGAGCTGCAGGAGCTGCTGTTCAAGCAGAGGAGTGAGCCCATGAGCCCGGAGGCTATAGAGGCTATGGCGAAGATGATAGAGACGGTGATGAAGTACAGGAAGGGGAGCCAGCGCCTTGGAGGAGGAGCTGCTGGAGAGGCTAGAGAAGCTGGAGGAGCTGATGAGAGAGATAGTGGAGAGGCTTGAGGCACTAGAGCAGGCCATAGGGCTGATCGATGAAGGGGCAGCGGTAGCCGCACGACTAGCAGTCGCGCTCTCACTGCCAGGCGTGAGGGCTGTGGAGGCCGCACGCCGAGTGGTAGCACTGCTCTCCGGCAGGGAGGGGGCATTCGACGCCCTCGACAAAGCAGTGGTTGAGGCGATGGCGACATGCGAGGAGCTCACAATAACCGAGATAGCCAGGAGGGTCAAGAGGATACGTGGAACAGCCTCGAGAACAACTATACGGGCGAGGCTTAGAAGGCTAGAAGGCATCGGCCTGGTGAGGAGGGTCAAGCACGGCTCAAGGATACTCTACACGCTAACGCCCTGCATGGAGGAGAAGACCCAGAATAGTTGAATACCTTTAAAAATAGTGGGGGTTGCCCCTCGCAGCCCTGAGCGGGGGTTGAAAAACACTCCTTTTTCCCTCTCTCCTCGGCTCCACACGCGCTTGATGGTGCTGCACCGCTAGAACCTCCTCCTGAATACTGGCTGTTTCCACATCCTGTACACTGCTAGCTTTATCCCGTCCTCGATGAACATCCATATGAGGCAGTAGGCCCAGGTGAAGCCGGC
>JAADEY010000035.1 GCA_013153145.1 Thermoproteota archaeon
GGGGTCGCTGTAGGCGGCCTCAAGCCTCCACCCAGCCCTGCCAGCCAGCTCGACGAGCTCCTTCAACGTGTAGACGCGGAGACGGAACCTGGTCTCCCCTATGAAGCGTAGATCCCTGCCCTCAACACGGTAGAAGACCCACCTTGACTCCAACACCTGGCTCACGGGGTCGAAGCGTGGCTCCTCGACGACGGCATAGCCGCCGTAGAAGGTTATGAAGGGCCCCCTACACATGCAGGAGGCGAGCAACCCCTCCATATCGTAGCTGACCGTGTTAGCTATCACGAGGAGGCCTCCACGCCTCACATGCCTAGCAACGCCGGAGAGGAGCTCCAAGTCACACTCCTCCCCCGCGTAGCCGAGCAGGGTGCTCCAAACCATGTAGGCGGCGTCGAAAACCCTATCACCGAGGACATCGTCGAGGCTCCAAGCATCACCCTCGAGAAGCTCGACGCCAACACCCTCACGGAGCACCCTCTCCCTCCCAATCCTCACGAATAGAGGCGAGTACTCAACCCCCGTCACACGATACCCCATCCTAGCCAGGGGGACAGCGACCCTACCGACACCAGCCCCGAGCTCCAACACACTGGAGCCAGGCCCCACACCATGCCTTGAGAGGAGCTCGTAGACCAGCCTAGCCTCCCTCAACCCACGGTCCCAGAGGCTGAGCATGTACTCGGCGAACGCCTCCGCCAACCCGCCGCGGAAGACCTCCTCCAACCCCTCCTGCCTACAAGCCCTAGCCATGCCGATCCACACGCTCCAAGGGGGTTTGACGCGTGCCCGGGGCATTACCCGATAAGGCTTCCGCGTAGACCCTCCAGGCGCATTGATGAAGTAAACCGTGTACTTGGAGGAGTGGTGCACCGGGCCACTTATTTATGGTCAAGTTGTATTATGTTCAAGCATACACGGTGGTTCCCCTGCCCCTCCCCTGGCTGCCACTGGCAGGCCTAGGCGTGGCGCTAGCAGCGGGCTACGGGGCAACCATATACACGGCCACGGAGAAGCTGGTGAAGCCCAGGAGGCTCATCGGCGAATGGCACCCCGGAGTACTGGGGCTCGACTACGAGGACTTCACCATCCAGGCACCCGACGGCGCCACGCTGAAGGGCTGGCTCATAGACACCGGCTCCGAGGAGACGGTAATCCTCCTACACGGCTTCACCAAGAGCAGGTGGGATACGAAGTACATCTGCCCATCAATACTATTCCTCTCAGAGGCAGGGTTCAACATAGTCGTATACGACCAGAGGGGCCACGGCGAGAGCAGTGGCCCAACAACACTCGGCGCGAGGGAGGCTGAGGACGCCGAGAAGGTGGCAGAGTGGGCGAGGAGGAGGCTAGGCGGCACGGTAGGTGTACTAGGCTTCTCCCTCGGAGGAGCAGTCGCCCTGATGCTGGCGGCGCGGGGCAGCGTCGAGGCGGCAGTAGCCGACAGCCCCTACATAGACGTGATGGAGTCCGCCAGGAGGTGGGTTGAGAGGATAAAGGGCCCCATGGGAGCGCTGCTGAGGGCATCATTCCCCCTCATAGCATGGATCGCGTCGAGGAGGCTAGGCATAGACCCCTCAAAGCTCAACCTCCACCACTACGCGTCGAGGCTTAGGAGGCCAGTACTAGTCATAGCCGGCGAGAGGGACGACCTCGTACCCATAGAGAGCATCGAGAAGTTCTACGCCGAGGCCAGGAGGGCTGGGGCGAGGATAGAGCTGTGGAGAACCCCGTGGGGCCATGTAGAACACCTAAGGATGAACCCCAGGAGCTACGCCAAGAAGGTGACGGGGTTCCTCGAGAGGTGGCTAAGAGGTGAAGAGTAGAGGGGGTAGAGCGGTAGCGGGCGTACTCCTACTCCTAGCCCTCTTCGTCCTAGCATACTTCGCCGGCGACTACATGCTGGCAGCAGTCCTAGAGCCCATGTGGAGGGAGGGCGTCATACCAGGCAACACGGAGACATGGAGGATATACGCCGGCCTACTGAAGACGCTGCCAGGCTACATAGGCCTAGCACTACTAATCCTATGGGGCGCGCTGGCAGACAGGCTCGGCAGGCCAAAGCTGATACTCCTCCTAGGCCTATCCATGGCGGCCTCACTCGCACTAGTCTCGGCGAGCACGACATACCTGCTGCTACTAGCAGCATTCACGGTCTTCGGCGCGGCAAAGACATGGATAACACCGGTACTCTACGCCTTCATACCAGACATAGTACCCCCGGAGAAGAGGGGTGCGGGCTACGCAGCCTACTACACCCCAAGCGTGCTCGGCTTCATACTGGGCGTGATACTAGGCGGAGTACTCCTCTACTGGCGCACAGCATACCTCCTAACAGCAGCCGCAACCGGGGCAACAGTACTCCTCCTCTACCTAGCCTCCAGGGATACAAGGATAGGGGGAGCAGAACACCACCAGGCAGCTACGCAGAGGTACAGGTTCCGGGAAGCACTACGCTCAACACTAGACAGGACGGTACTCATACTAACACTCCAAGTCATCCCATGGACCATCCCATGGGGCTTCATAACACTCTTCGCAGTAGACTACTTCACAACAGTCTGGCACATAACAAGGACGACAGCAAGCATGATACTAGCAGCAGCCGCAATCACGATAGCACTAGGCCACATACTAGGGGGAATACTGGGAGACAAGGCATCAGCAAAGAACCCGGCAGCAAGACCACTAATAGCAGCACTAGGAGTAGCACTAGGATACACCCTAACAACAATAGCACTAAACTACCCAGTACACGACGAGGCAAGCCTCATAACAGCAGCAACACTAGCAGCACTAGGACTAATGGCAGCAACAACCGTCTACCCAAACCTAAGCACAGTCATAAGCGACTCAACACCACCAATACACCGAGGCACAGTCTTCGCAATATACAACATACTCAACACCCTCGGCTGGGCAACCGGCCCAATACTATACGGCATCCTAGCAAGCACACTAACAGCAACACTACCACAACAAACAGCACTAAGATACACAGCGACAATACTACTCTCACTATGGCTCATAAGCCTAGCAGCATGGCTAGCAGCATCAAAAACATACAAACCCCGGAGCTGAGGAAGAAGACCAAGACAAAGAAACGAAGCCAAAACCACAACACCCGAGAAACACGCATGCAGAGCAACAACATCAACACTAAGGGAGAGACCACGACAGCCCATTAACACCTCAACTACAAGGATAGGGATCCCTGCAACACGAATCAACATACATAGGGTTGGCGCCAGGAAGCATCCAAGACATCCCTCTACAGCAGCCAAGGAGAGCCCCTCGTCAAGCACTATGCAGAGGAGCTCGACGAGTCATAGACCCCGGTACCCCTCCTCATCCTTCCCTCTTGGAGCTGCCTTTTGGCTTCGAGCCTGTTTGTTTTCCTTTATGCGGCTACAAAGCTATAGGTGAAAAGATCAGCACCTAGGCCTGTTTAGGGACTGCGAATAAATCGGAACCCTAGTAAAGAATAAAAGGTGCATGTCTCCTACACGATTCCAAGAGGGGATGAACACGTCAGACCCGATCAACCATCTGAATCGAACCACGTGATGAGAGAATACATGAAGCCGGGGTGGAGACAGGGGGAGGCCCAACACTGTCCATCCGACCAGCCAGGGGAGGCCCGCTCCGAGGGAAACCGTAAGGCCAGCGGTGGGGCCTGTAGGGAGGGTTGGAGGGTTAGGTGGACTAAGGAGCTGAGGCAGTTCTTCAAGGAGCTGGGCGTCTGGGGTATCGTGCGCAGGGAGTTGAAGGATCTCGAAAGAGCGCTGAATGACCCCAGGCAGGGTAGGCAGAAACTCATGGAGCTGCTCTCTCCAAAGCCCATTGAGAAGTTCAATTATGGCGGGGTGGTGATCAAGTATAGGCGTTACAGGGTATACGTACGTGGCGTGGGCTTCAGGCTGGCCTATGTAGTGTACCCTAACATATGTAGAATATGGTTCGACATAGCCGAGAAGAGGGACGAGGAGACCTACAAGAGGCTTAAGAGGAGACTGAAGGCAAAGAAACACTAGGCGCTGCTACCATACTTCTCCGCCAACATGCGGCCAAGCCTGCAATGCCTCTCAACAACCTCCCTCGGCAACGCCTCAGCAATAGTGATCCTCACACCATCAACCTCGTACTCGCCAGGCTCCAGGATCTCTGGGAGCTCATCCCAGGACTTAACCTTGACGATCTTTAGCGAGGCCATACTAGCTGAACCTCCACCCTCTACGCCCCATACAAGGGTTCATCCAGGTTGACACTCAAGGAGAAAAACATCCACTAGCTATGCAAGCCTCCAAGAACCCCTTATATGGATTCCAGCAATTAACCCTTCTGTACATAGAACATTCTCGCCAACACACCCGGGAACACTAACGACTACTTCTTAAAATATTCTGACAGAATGTTGTAGCGCTGGGAGAACACTGATATACCTTGCAGCTCCCCGAGATTGTCGGGGGTCTGCTTGAGTATAGATGCTGTGGAGGTTCTAGAGGACTCCCTAGTGGATAAGAGGCCTAGGAGGCCCGTCTACGCGTTGTTAAGGGCCAGGGTTGTTAGGCAGGTTAAGAGGCTTAGATCCGGGGAAGCTAGAGAGTACCATGTATGGCGCATAACACTGCCCAGAGACACCGTCGAGGAGCTTGGACTGGAGCCGGGTTACGGCGAGGAGCTGCTGCTCGCCGCGCTGAGGCTGCCAGACTGGTACCACCTATACGACTACAACGACCCGGTGGTGAGAACCAAGATATGGCCTAGGCTCCCGCGCCGAGCAAAACTGGAGCTATGCGCGTGGAAGATAGCGCCCAGGGAGCTCTGCGGAGACATGGAGCCGGTAACCCTCCTCCTGCCACGAGAGATGCTGGAACGCCTAGGCCTACACCCCGGAGACACACTAACATTCGAAGACATCAAGAAAGCGCTACGCATGGACAGGGGGATGAGGAACCATACCCCGCATTGCCCGTGATTCTCTCAGAGGGATGTCGCCGGCCTGCAGCCGGATGTGGTCTCGGGAATCCCGGCCCCCGGCGTCATCATCATCTAGGCTACGCCTTGGGGTAGGTGTTGTGTGGGCTGCTTCCCTTGATGGATGTCGTCCCTGGAGAGGCTTATTCCTCGCTGATGATGCGTGCTACTTCTTCAACTAGTCGCCTTATCCTCGGCAGGGCTTCCTCTACGTGCCTCTCCGTGCACCATCCCCCGTAGAAGCATGTGTGCATCCCGTTTGCAGCCATCCAGGCATCGTATACCCATTCTCCGAGCTCTTCCTCCAGCTCCCTCTCATACATCCA
>JAADEY010000009.1 GCA_013153145.1 Thermoproteota archaeon
GGCAGGCTTATGTAGGCCTTCGTGGGCTGGATCCTTGAGAGCCTCTCGGCCACGGCCTCGAGCCGCTCCCTGGAGTCGTTGAGGCCTGCGACCAGCATGGTCTCGGTTATGAAGGGCCTGCCCCTCCTCAGCGAGGCGAACTCCTCCATAGCGGACAGTATCTCCTCAAGCCTGAGGACCGGGTGGGGCCTGTTAATCCTCAGCCATGTATCCCAGTCAGCCGCGTCAATCTTCAACGACACCATGTCGAAGACGAGGAGGTCTTCAAGGGCCTCGGGGAGGAGGGAGGAGTTGGTGAACACGGCCACCCTCAGCCCTATGCCGCGCAGCGCCTCGGCAGACCCCGCTATCATCGAGTCGAGGCTGGGCTCCCCATACCCTATGAAGGTGGCGTAGTCAACCCTCACATCCCCAAGCCTCTCAAGGTAGGAGGAGACTGCGTCGACAACAGCCTCCGGGGAGGAGTAGGGCCTCCTCTCAACAATCCTCGGCCTAGTAGGCCCCAGCTGACAGTAGACGCAGGAGTAGCTACAGGTCTTCCTCGGGAGGGTGCAGATGCCGAGGCTCATCCCAAGCCTCCTGGAGGAGACTGGGCCGAACACGACGACGCCCATAGACCCTGTCAAGCCCGGACACTCCAGGGGCAGCCTGGGCTAGGGGCTGGGTGAAGGAGTTAATGCCCTCCAGGCGGCGTGGAGAGTGTTGAGCGAGGCATGCGGCGCCTTGTGGAGGGTCGCGGTGACCGGCTGCGCCGGCTTCATAGGCTCCCATGTAGCTGCAGCGCTGAGGCTTAGCGGGGCCAGCATCGTATGCATTGACAACCTCTCCAGGGCTGGCTGGTACCCCCTCCTACTCCTCCGCTACCACGGTATACGCGTGGAGGCCGTTGATGTAAGAGACTATGACGCGGTTGTCCGGCTCCTAGACGGTGTTGACGCCGTCGTCCACACAGCAGCCTATATAAGCGTGCCCGAGTCAGTGCAGAAGCCCTCCCTCTACGCGTCAAACAACGTAAACGCCACGGCCAGCCTCCTCGAAGCCGTGAGGGACTCCGGCGTCGAGGCGCTGGTGTATACTAGCTCGGCCGCCGTCTACGGGGAGCCGTCCAGGATACCCATCACCGAGGATCACCCCGTGCGCCCGGTGAACCCCTACGGGCTCTTCAAGGCCTGCGAGGAGCAGCTCATAAGGATGCTCTCCGCGGGCTACGGGTACAGGTACATGATACTGAGGCTCTTCAACGTCTACGGGCCCGGGCAGAGCAGGGGCTACGCGGGGGTCGTGGAGAGGTTCGCCGAGGCCTTCACCAGCGGAGAGCCCGTAACGATATACGGGGATGGTACACAGACGAGGGACTTCATACACGTCTACGACGTCTCAGCGGCAGTCATAGCATCCCTCAAAGCACTGCTAGGGGGGACAGCCGGCAACGAGACGCTCAACATAGCGTCGGGGAGGGAGACCAGCATAAAGACCCTCTACCGCGTCTTCGAGGAGCTCACAGCACGCCAGCCCCCAGTGATACATGCGCCCCCGAGACCGGGGGACGTCGCGAGGAGCGTGGCGTCGGTGGAAAAAGCATGGAGGGTGATAGGGTTCCGGAGCAGCATGGGGCTCAGGGAGGGCCTCTCAACGGTACTGGCCTACCATACGGACCCCATCGGGCTGCTCATCCGCTCCCCCGCTCCCCTCCCGGGCACCTCTTCGGCACGATGATCTCGACTATCTTGCCGGGGTGTATCTTCACGTCTATCCTCTCGGTGTCGGCGTCCGGGGGTAGGGGTATGACGTGCCTGTACTTCGTGAACCTTATGTCCCTGCCGACGACGGTTCCGTATAGATCGCTGTAGCTGACCTCCCTCGAGAGCCTACACTCTATCACAAGCCTATCCTCGACAACCCTGACCTCCATGTTGGCTGTATCGGCGCCAGCCATGTCGACGAGTATCGAGTAGTGGTCAGGGTACTCGTAGATATGGTACAGCGGCTCGAGGAAGCCGTGGGGGCTCCAGCTCTCCCTCTCCCTCGAGACTCCATGGAGCCTCTTGATCTCCTCCTCTATCCTCTTCCTCAGCTTCTCGAGCTCCTCTAGGAGTATGTCGTGGAGGCTGTAGCCTCCGGGCAAGAGGGGTCACCTCCTAGGCGTAGAGGATCGGCTGGGGTGACTTGATCTGGCTCAGCGCCCTCCTAGTCTCCTTCATGAACTCCCTCAGCTTCAGCCTTATCGCCTCAGCCTGCTCGAGGAGAGGCTCAACCGGTATCTCGACGTTCAGGAGCTTCGACAGCACCCTCAATACCTCGGCCGCCGCCTCGGGGTCGGGGAACTCTATGTAGGCGTCCGCCAGGAGTATTATGTTGCTTACCCTGCTCCTCATAGCCTTCTTCAACACGAGCGCGTAGGGGCCTACAAGGTAGCCGTTCTCGAATAGCCTTGCAGCCCCACTCCCCTCCATGAGCTTCTTGGCCTTCTCGTCGCTCGCGAGCCAGTATACGTTGGGCTTCTCCAGCCTCACCCTGCCCGGCGACGCTATACCGACTATCGAGACGAGGTAGTCTATCCTCCTCCTCAACGCGTAGTCTACGAGGAGGTCCGCCAACGGGTATATCGCTGGGGTCGGCACCGGGGTCTCGGCGAGGAGCACGAGCATGTTCTTTCCCGCGAAGAGGCGGAGCTGTGTCTTCGGCTCACCCTTCCTTATCACCACTATCGGTGGCATCGCGTGCTGGAAGTCTATCCCCGCAACCTCCCTGAGGTCGAGGTGCTCGACGAGGTGGTTCGCGGCTATGACTCCTACGAGGCCGCTGTCGGGGAGCCCGAGGATCATGAAGGAGGGGTGCCCGAGGTCGAAGTCCTCGTACTCCCATAGGACTATGCCGTCGACCTGCTGCTCGTATATGGGCCTTGCCAAGACCGTGCAGCCGGTATTATAGCCTTGAGGCCCCAGCTTTAAATGCCTCTCCTTCAGCCTCCATGGTGGGCCGGGTAACCTACTTATACCCTAACTCTGGGCTTAAATGCTTCAGAAGAGTCCTTAGGGGTGGATGAAGTGGCGCAGCGCGGCGTAATCATAGGCCTAGTCATCATAATCATAATCCTCGCCGGTATAAGCATATGGCTCGCGAGCAGGCCCCCCGTTACAAAGACTGTGACCGTGACAGCGACGAAGACTGTTACCGTGACGCAGACCGTTACAAGCACTGTCACGGCGGGCATGACGGTCACGAAGACGGCTACAGCGACAAAGACGATGACCAAGACAGCCACTAAGACGATGACAGCCAGCCCCACACAGACGGCAACAGCAACAGCCACCATGAAGCCGGGCAAGTACATCTACATCCCGCCCGCACCGGGCAAGGCAGCAGTCATAGAGACGAGCAAGGCCGTAGTCATAGTGGGCCCGAAGGGCGCCAAGATACCATCCTTCACCCCGCCGCCGGGCAAGAAGATAATAACAGTCGTCTTCACAGTCAACAAGGAGAAGACCAAGCCGCCATCAAAGAGCACTGCGTTCGTAAACATAGACCCCGCCTTCTACAGGGACTATTATGCCGACGCACTCATCATAGCCGCCAGGAAGGAGACCAGCCAGCCCATAAGAGAGCAGCTCTACGAGGCAGTCTACAAGCTCAGCAACGACGAGGTACCAATACTATGGCTAGGCCAGTACGTACACGTACGCGTCCAGTGGAGCTGGGTCAAGGGCCGCTACTACAACCCCGTGCTGGCCGAGCGCTACGACCTGCTATACGAGGATAGGGGCGCGCCCAAGGTACCAACCGGCATAGGCAACTACAAGAACGGGCCCAGGACATACGTGATAGCAACCATAGGCTGGCCGAGCACCTTCGACCCCGCAGCCGACTACGAGACCTTCGGCTGGGACGTCTGGCACCAGATAGGAGACACCCTGGTAACCTACTGGAAGAGCGAGACAAACTACGTCGTGCCCGACCTAGCGGTTGCGTGGGCGCACAGCCCGGACGGCAAGACCTGGTACTTCGTGATAAGGGGTGGTGTGAAGGCCTATGACCCCTGGCACCAGAAGACCTACGATATAAAGGCTATAGACGTGCTCTTCACCATCTGGAGGATAGCCAGGCTCAACCTAGACCCCAGCTGGATGATAACAACATTCGTCGACGTCAACAAGAGCAAGGTGCTCACCGAGCAGGAGTTCAACCAGATACTCGCCAGCGGCAAGGTCGTGGCGGAGTACAAGGGCAAGAAGATAACCCCGACGAGCCTCAAGCAGCTCCTAGACTTCTTCGGCTACAACGGCCCGACCGCCGGCGTGGTGGAGCTGAAGCTCTACCAGCCCTACGCCGCGATACTCAGTATACTCGCCGACCCGTTCACCTCCGTCATACCTATGAAGTATGTGTTCGACTACGCTAAGGGCCTGCAGGGCAAGTACGAGGAGGCGCTCAAGGCAAGCGACTACGGCAAGAACCCGGCAGCATGGGCCAAGTTCATAGGCACCGGCGAGAACGAGCCAAGCCACCTACTGCTCAACAAGTACCCCGTCGGCACCGGCCCCTACTACGTCGCCTCATACAAGAGGGACAGCTACATAGTGCTACGCTACAACCCCTACTACTGGAACCGCACCCTATGGAACATGGCGCCCTACGGCATGAACGGGAGACCTTGGCACATGACGGTGATATACATAATCAACAATGACGCCGTGTCAAGGATAGAGCTGTTCGAGAAGGGAGTAGCTGATGTAGCCGTAGTGCCCCTTGACAGGCTCAAGGACGTGGAGGGCTACAAGTATCCGGGCACCAACTACCAGATAATAGTGAGGAAGGGAGCACTGGAGCCCACAATAATATTCATAGTGCTCAACACGATGAAGAAGCCGTTCGACAACAAGCTTGTAAGGAAGGCGCTGATGTATGCTATACCATTCCAGCAGATAAAGGACGTAGTGTATGCAGGCTATCTCGGCAGGCTATACGGCGTCCTGCCGGCAGGCTTCCCAGGCCACAACGACGCAATAGTAGAGCACTACACCTTCAACCTGGCCAAGGCGATGATGCTGATAAAGGAGAGCGGCATCAACCCGTCAAAGTACAGTATAGAGATATGGTACAACCAGGGCAACAGCCAGCGTGAGAAGATAGCAACCCTGCTCCAGCAGACCTGGGGCCAGCTAGGCTTCAAGGTCA
>JAADEY010000024.1 GCA_013153145.1 Thermoproteota archaeon
TGATGCCGAGGACGCGCTGAGGATGATAAGGAGGCTTAAGAGGATTGCTGGGGGCTGGGAGGGGTAGGTAGGGGTTGTGGTGCGGGGGGTGGGATTTGAACCCACGCAGGCCTACGCCATCGGGTCCTCAGCCCGACCCCTTTGACCTGGCTCGGGCACCCCCGCGCGCTGCTGGAGGGGTTCCTTGTTGCCGTTGTGGTGTTGTTTTCCTGGGAGGGGTTATTTGTTGATCGGTGTGGTTTGTGTCTAGTACCACCATGTGTTGTGGAAGAGGTGTTCTTTGAGTTGTTTGTTTCTGCAGAGTTGTAGGAATGGGCATTGTTGCATGGTGCATATGGGGTGGCTGCATTTTGTGCATTGTGGTTTTTCTGGTGTGCATGTCTTTCTGCCGTATGTCCATAGTGTGTCGTCTAGGGTGAAGTCGTCTATTCCCGCCTTTACTGCTGTTAGGTGCCATGCTTCTCTTACTGCTGTGCGTAGTAGTGTGTCTTCTTGTGGTGTTGCCTCCCTCCTCCATTCTAGTAGTGGTTTGAGGTGTTGTTCCACCTCTACTATCCCTAGCCTGTATGCTATTCTTGCTACGTGGTTGTCTACTGGTACTCTCTTCGAATCCTTGTCCCTTATTGTTAGGATTCCCCTCCTCTCGAGGAATTTTGCTAGGAGCATTGTCTTCTTCCATACTGGGTCGTTGTACGCCATGAATACTCCTAGTAGCTGGATTAGGCCTGGTTCCTCTGGGGTTCCGTTTAGCCTCCCCTTGGACTCCTCTATGATGGTGTAGGGGTTTGAGTCGTAGAGTTTTATTAGCTTCTGTCCGAGGTCTCTTAGGAGTATTGTCCTCCTCTCTGGGTCTGGTGGGCACTTGTCGTCTATGCAGAGCCATTCTAGGAGCTCCCTGGCCGTTATCCTTGCCAGTCTCTTGGCTGTGAAGAAGTCTGGGTCTTGGCTGAGCTTTAGTGCGCCCAGCCTGTATAGTAGGTCTGCTCCGTGGTGTCTCTCTCCGTCTACTACTGCCTCGTATGGTCTTCCAGGCCTTGAGAGCCTGTGGTCCATTGCGACCATTACTAGGAAGTAGGCTGTTACTGTCTCCTTGTCGGCGTCTCTCGGCGGGTAGTATCTGGGGTCTGTGAATGTGTCAGCTGCCCTGCTTAGTGTAGTGGTTTTTGTTTTCAGTACCTGTGCCGTTTCCGCAATCCTCTCATATACTAGTTTGGGCATAAAGGTACACCTCTTAACGTGCGGCGGAGGCGTCATTACGGGGATGCGTAGGCATACTTTAATACGGGTGTAGGGCGTTTACGTGGCTACGTGAAAGCCGAGGGTGTACCACTCTACAATCCGGGAGGGCTGGGAGGCGGCTTGTCTGATGATGACCCCAGCGCCTCGGACCACCCCGTCTGTGTGTCTTGGGGAGGGAATGAAGAAGGTCTTGAGTGCTGAGGGGTGTCTCCTGGCTGGCTTCTAGACCCACCGCTTCTTCCTCCTGTACCATTTGACTGTGCGGTATCCTCCCTTTTCTCTCCGTGCTCCTCCTAGGTAGAATTCCTTCACGTCTTTGTCTTCTCTTAGTTTCTCTGCTGGGCCTTCGAGGACTATTCTGCCGTTTTCTAGTATGTAGCCGTAGTCTGCTATTTCGAGTGCTTTTCTGGCGTTTTGTTCTGCTAGGAGTATTGTTAGCTTCTCCTCCCTGTAGAGCTGTGTTATGTTCTGGTAGAGTTCTGAGACTGCTCTTGGTGCTAGGCCTAGGCTTGGCTCGTCTAGGAGTAGTAGTTTTGGTTTTGCTAGTAGTGCTAGTCCTATTGCGAGCATTTGTTGTTCTCCGCCGCTTAGGTATCCTGCTCTTATCTTCCGCTTTGCCTTTAGGCGTGGGAAGTACTTGTATACTATGTCTGTGTCGTCTGTGTTCCAGGCGTAGGCCACAGCCTCTATGTTCTCCTCCACGGTTAGTTCGCGGAATATCCTCCTGCCCTCGGCCACGTATACTATGCCTCTCCTCGAAACCTCCTCAGGCTCCCTTGTGTCTATCCTCTCCCCGTCGAACATTATGGAGCCCTTCGTCACCCTCCCCCTCTCGAGGCGTACTAGCCCGGAGACTGCCTTGAGGAGGGTTGTCTTCCCGGCGCCGTTCGGGCCTAGGACTGCTGTTATCGTGTTCCTTTCAACCCTTATGCTTATGCCCTTGAGTACTAGTATGTAGGGGTGGTAGATGACCTCTATGTTGTTCACGTCTAGTAGTGGTGCTGGGGGCATGGCGTGTCATCCCCCGCTTGACTGTAGTGTTGCTTTTACGCAGTCGAAGCCGGTGACGTTTATGGGGCCTTCGGCGTGTAGTTTGCCGTCCTTGCCTAGTAGTATTATCCAGACGCTGGTGTATGGTAGGTGTCTCCCCGGGCAGTACCTGGCGGGTGGTGCTAGGCCTCCGAAGGTGAATGGTTTCCCGTGGCAGCTGGACTCCAGCGCCTCCTTTATGGCCTCCCCCTTGCCTTTTAGGAGTGTTGTTGAGTTCAGCCTCTCTATTGCCTGCACGAGTAGCCATACGTTTAGGAAGCCTTGCTCGAAGCGGAGCATGCTGCCTATATCCTTCCTCGTGTAGCCCGCGGCCTTCATCGCTGCTGTGAGTACCTTGTAGCCCGGCGTGTCCTCCGCCATCTCCGGGTACCTGAATGGTGAGACTCCAGCGGCTCTCCCGTAGGCGCCCCTGCCTGCAAGCTTGGGGAACCTCTCGTCGAACCCCCAGACGTTTATCACGAACATTCCCTTGGCGCCTAGCTTCGCGGCTGCCTTGACTGCTAGTGCGCAGCTCCTTATCGTGTTCCCGCACCAGTAGTAGTCGGGGTTCTTTGTCATCGCCTCCCTCATCGCCTTCTCCGCGTCTGCCTCGGTTGCTCTTAGTGGTAGGTGGACGTCGCCGACTATCTTTATCCCTAGTCTCGGTGCGTAGGCCTTTATCGCTGGTATCGGGCTCCTCGAGTAGGCTACGTTGTGGTCGTATAGGAGTACTAGCCTGGCGTTCCTAGTCCTCGAGGCTATCCACTTCATCGCGGCACATGCCTGGGTGCTGTAGTCCGGCGCGGGGAAGAAGTTGTATGGCTTGACCACTAGCTTGGCGGAGTAGCTCGCCGAGAAGTAGGCTATGTGGTCTCTGGCAGCGCTGTCCGCCAGCTGCTCGGTGTCGGCGGTGCCCCAGCCTATTATAGCCCATACGCCGTACTTGTCGCGGAACTCCTTGTAGAATGTCTCTGCCCTGGTGGGGTTGTAGGCGTAGTCCCTCACCCAGTAGTCGAAAACAACCCTTACACCGTCACGCGTGTACACGCCCTTCTCGTTGAAGTATTTGAGGCCTGCCTCAACACCCTTGGCGTAGTCCCTGCCCACTCCGCTTGTAGGGCCGCTGAGGTCAACGAGGACTCCCACGGGGACGTGTATAGTCTTTACGTGCTGCATGCTCGTAGTCGTTGTCTGTGCTGGTTGTGCCGGGTGGTGTGTGAGGAGGAGTGCTGCGGCTGCGGCGACGAGTATGACTGCGACTATTAGGCCGAGGTACTTGGCCTGGGCCATGGCTCAACCCGGCGTGGTTCTGGCTGTTTCCCACCTTTTTAGGGTTAGGTAATCAGGTGTTCGGCCTGTAGAGTATGATTTATAGTGTGTTTATTGTGGGAGAAATGAGGGACAAGGCATCCCCGGGTGTGGGGGCTAGTAGCTGTAGGGCCATAGGCGGAGGTACTCCTTGACGCGGCGTAGTATGCCGATGAGCCCCTCCGGCTCCAGTACGAGGAATGCTGCGACGAGCGCGCCGAGCACTATGTACTTTGAGGCTGACGCCAGGATCCCGAGCCCCATCATTGTGAGTGTGTCGCTCAGGCTGGCCTCCAGCATGCTCCACCCGGTTCGGATCAGCATTGCTCCTAGGAGGCTTCCCCATACTATCCTGCCTGGGCCGCCGACGAGCACCATTGCGAGGTACTCTATGGATGTGTCTAGCGTGAAGGCGGTCCAGTCTATGCCGGTGACTGTTAGCGCGTAGAGTCCCCCGGCGAGCCCTGCGAAGAAGCCGGCTAGTGCGAATGCTAGTGCCTTCACCCTTGCGACGTCTATCCCTATTATCTCCGCCGCTACATCGTTGTCCCTGACGGCCTTCATCGCCCTCCCTATAGCGCTCCTCCCTATGTTTGCGGCTGCTAGTGCTGCTATGGCTGCGCAGCCCAGTATGATGTAGTACTGTGTTGTTGTCTGTGCGAGGCTTATGGGGCCGAGGGTCTTCATGTCTACGGGGACTGGTGTGTACTGGTCTGGGTCTATGACGCTGAAGATGTATTCGAGGATCATTTGTGCAGCTATGCTGGCCATCGCCAGGTAGTAGCCCTTAAGCCTGAACGATGGTAGTCCTAGCAGTGTGCTGACTAGGGCTGTTAGTATCGCCGCTGGGAGTATTGCTGCTATTATGTTTGTGTGGAGTGCTGCTGCTATGAAGACCGTCGCGTATGCTCCAACGCCCATGAGTGCGCCCTGGGCGAGTGATATCTGGCCTGCGAGGCCGGTGAGCATGTTTAGGCCTATGGCGCCGACTGTGAAGACTGCTAGTGTTACTGCCAGGGAGGTGTAGTAGGGGCCTATGAGCAGTGGTAGTGCTAGTAGCAGTGCTGTGCCCGCCGCTAGTGCGGCCCAGTGTATGGGGTAGCGTAGGAGCCCCATGAGCTCCTCGTACTTCTCCTTGAATACTCCGGCCGGCACGGCTCACACCCTCTCTATCCTCTCAGTCCCGAAGATCCCGTAGGGCTTCACGAGCAGCACGATGAGCATGGCTATGAAGGCTAGCTGGCTCCCGAGCCCCGGCATGTAGGGGTCTAGGAGCAGGGAGCCGAACTGCTCTATGAAGCCGAGCGCGAGGCCCCCGACGACCACCCCCGCTATCGAGTCTAGGCCTGCGAGTAGGCTTGCTGCGAGAGCCTTTAGGGCGTAGAAGTCCAGCGTTGGGCCGACCTGCGCCTTCACGGCAAGGGCTAGCGCGGCGGCGGCAGACACAGCCCCCGCGATACCCCAGCTCAGCATGGTTAGCCTACGCACGGGCAGGCCATATGCGGTGGCGCCGAACGGGTCCTCGGATACAGCCCTCATCGCAACCCCTAGCCTGGTGAACCGGTGGAGCATGATGACCGCCAGTATCGTGGCCGACGACAGGCCTGCAGCCACGACGTCTGAGAGTGAGACGCGTAGGGGGCCTACAGCCTGGTAGACCTCCGGTATGCCGAGGCTCCCCATCTCGAAGCCCCGGGAGGCGACCATGCTAACTCCACGGAGCACGTAGTATGCCCCCAGCGTGGCGGCCATGAGTGCGACGACAGGCCTGCCGCGCAGCGGCCTGGCCAGCAGCCTCTCGAGCACAACGCCGATGAGGAAGCCTGCAGCCAGGGAGGCGAGGAAGGAGACTGGGACTGGGAGGCCGTACCAGGAAAACGCTATGAATGCTATGTAGGCCGCGAAGACCACTAGCTCCGGCTCGGCTAGGTTTATCGCCTTGCTGGCCCGGTAGACCATGTTGTATCCCAGCGCGAGCGCCGCGTA
Organism: Thermoproteota archaeon; assembly: GCA_013153145.1. Lineage (GTDB taxonomy): Archaea > Thermoproteota > Thermoprotei_A > Sulfolobales > Pyrodictiaceae > JAADEY01. The sequence goes on from JAADEY010000024.1 coordinate 5,563, forward strand.
TATCATGCCGAGGACTAGTGCCTGGAACCCCGTGTTCACGGCGAGGCTGAGGGCATCCACGGTCATTCACCTCCTCGTCTCGACGTGCTACTCTACATCGACTATCCTTACGCGTCTACAAACGGTGACTATTCTCCCGTCCTCAAGCCTCATGGTCACCTTTACCTCTGCCTCGGTGGCTCCACTGTATATCGCTTCTATAAGGTGGTGGTACTTCCTCTCTATAGCCTTCCTCTTGAGCTTCCTAGTCCTCGTCATCTCGCCGTCGTCGGGGTGGAACTCCTTGAAGAGGCTCACAAACCTCTTCACATGGAGCCTTGGTGGGAGCCTCTTGTTGGCGCGGGAGACCTCCCTCCGGAGGAGCTCCAGCACCTCCGGCTTCTGGGAGAGATCCGCGTAGCTTGTGAAGGCGATCCTACGCCTCTCAGCCCACCTGGAGACAGTCGCGTAGTCTATGTTTATTATCGCTGAGAGGTACGGCTTGTTCTCCCCCACTATGGCGGCCTCGCCTATGTATGGGCTGAACTTGAGCTTGTTCTGCACGAGCTGCGGGGCCACGAGGGTTCCATCTGAGAGCCTGAATATCTCCTTGGCGCGGTCCCTTATCACGAGGTGGCCGTCGCCTGTAAGCTCCCCCACGTCGCCCGTGTGGAGCCATCCATCCCTAAGCGTCTTGGCTGTGGCCTCGGGGTTCTTGTAGTAGCCGAGCATCACTGCGGGGCTGTGCAGCAGTATCTCTCCGTCCTCGGCTATCCTAACCTCTGTCTCCGGCAGTGGCTTCCCGACGGTCTCGGGGCGGACGTCGTCGTCTGGGTGTACGACTGCTATGCCGGCTACCTCGGTCTGGCCGTAGATCTGCTTGAGGTTGACGCCCAGCGCGTGGTAGAAGAATATGTAGTCTGGTGAGAGCATTGCACCGCCCGTGTATGCCCTCTTAACCCTCTTCAGCCCCGTCTTGTCGAGGATGCTGCGCAGCGCAAGCCAGTACGCTATGTAGTGGAGCAGCCTCCATGGGAGCGTGGGCCTCCTCCTACCGGGCCTGAGCCGCGACCTGGCAGCCCTATAGCCTATAGCCATGGCTATCCTGTATGCAAGCTTCTTGAGGGGATCGGCGTCCTCTACGCGCGCCATAATGTCCTTGGCTATCCTCTCCCAGACCCTCGGCGGGGCGAAGAGGAAGTGCGGCGCTATCTCCCTGAAGTCGTGCCAGGTGGTCTCGGGGCGCTCGGGGAAGTTGACGCGGAAGCCTGCTAGGAGGTGGAGGGCTATGCTCATCATCTGCTCGCCGACCCATGCCGGTGGCAGCATTGAGACGTACTCCCAGTCCCTGGCCACGGGGTCTACGGTGTTAAGCTGGTATGCCATTGCAAGCATGTTCCTGTGCGTAAGCATGGCTAGCTTCGGCAGCCCCGTGGTGCCGCTCGTGGTGAAGAGGCCGACGACGTTCTCCGGGCTTATCCTCCGGACTAGCCTCTCGTAGAGCCCCTTCTCGGCCTCCTCGACGGCCTTACCTGTCTTCAGTAGGTCGCCGAAGCTTATGATGAGGCCTCCAAGCTTGTCCCTGTACTGGTGCAGGCCCTTCGTCTCATCAACTATTATCTTCTCTACACGGGTCTTCTCAAGCGCCTCAAGCACCCTGTCGAGTTGCTCCTGCCCCTCGACGAGGACTGCCCTCGCGTCGCTGCGTGATAGTATGTATGCTATCTCGTCGCTGAGCGAGTCCTTGTAGACCCCGACGGTGACTGCCCCTATGCTATGGGCCCCTATCTCGTAGACCACCCAGCTAGGCCTGTTACCGGTTATGAATGCTAGCTTGTCCTCCTCCTGGAAGCCGAGCTGGTATAGGCCTAGGGCGGCCCACTTCACGAGGCGGTGGTACTCGCTCCAGGTGAACCTCCTCCAGACGCCGAACCTCTTCCAGCGGAAGGCCGTGGCCTCCGGCTCCCTTTTGGCCTTCTCGGCTAGGAGCCATGGGAAGGTCGTATCGTAGGGTCTCGGCATAGCGTCTCACCTCCCTATGTAGGCCTCTATCACGCGGGGGTCGTTGGCCACCTCCTCGGGCCTGCCCTCCGCTATCACGCGGCCATAGTCCATGACGAAGACTTTCTCGCAGAGATCCATCACCACCTCGAGGTCGTGTTCGACTAGGAGGAATGACGTCTCACTGGTCTCGTAGACCTCTATGATAGCCCTCGCTATGTCCTCCTTCTCCTCCCTCGAGAGCCCGGCCATGGGCTCATCCATGAGCACTATCCTGGGCTCCTGCACCAGCGCCCTGGCGAGGTCGACGCGCTTCTGTATGCCCGGCGGCAGGCTTCCGACAATCCTATCCCTATACCTATGCAGGTCGAGGAGCTCTATGACCTCCTCAGCCCTCTCCCTGGCCCACACCTCCCAGCGCCTAGCCCTGCCGAGCCATAGCGCGGCGTCGAGCACGGTGTATGGGCGCCAGGGCTCAAGGTTAACCATTATGTTCTCTACGACTGTCATGTGTTTGAATAGCTCGCTGTGCTGGAAGGTCCTCGCTATCCCTAGCCTAGCCCTGGCGTGGGGCGGGAGACCAGTTATGTCTCTACCCATGTAGTATACTCTGCCTTCCTTGGGCCGGTAGAAGCCGGAGAGGACGTTCAGGAGGGTTGTCTTCCCGGCGCCGTTCGGGCCTATGAGGCCTACTATCTCGTGCCTCCCAACCCTTATGCTCGCGCCGTTAACGGCCTTCACTCCACCGAACTCCACAACAATACTCCTCGCCTCCAGCACAGCTCCTCCGCTGGCTTCAACAGGCTTGTACCTTGAGGAGGGGGGCCAGAGCCTCTCCATGAGGCTCGCTATGCTCCTCCCGGTGAATAACAAAGCACCTCATCGCCCTTGTCCCCAGGGGCAGGCGTGCCGCGCCTACCCACGCTAAAAGCATATCCACTGGTTATCCCTCTCATGAAACATTTTAGCTGGGGCAATCCAGGGGCCTGCATCGGCGCAGCGGAGGGTTTCTCCGAATGTACTGGGAGTCCATGGTCGACGCCCTGCTGGTACATGCGTGCAGCAGCGGGTCTGGAAGGACTGCCGTGGAGGACACCGAGGGGAAGAGGCTCACGTACGGCGAGCTCCTAGGCAGGGCGCTTGCAGCGGCACGCGTCCTCGCCGAGTCTTATGGGCTGGAGCCCGGCGGCAAGGTGGCGCTAGCCCCCGTGAACAACGTTGAGAGCGTGGTGGCGCTGTACTCCTGCTGGCTCGCAGGCCTCACTGTGGCAGTCGTAGACCCCCTATCCCACAGCGACGACCTACTCATGCAGCTCGAGATATCGAGGCCGAGTATACTGCTAACCACGGGCGGGTTCCTCGATGCACACGCAGAGGCCGCCAGGCGTGCAGGGGTCGCCGTCTACACCATCGAGCAGCTCTACTCCAGGGCGGCGCCGGGCACGGCCTGGGAGGGGTACTGGAGGCCCCGCGCCTGGGAGCCCGCGCTCATATACTTCTACGCGGGCATTGCGGGTAGGACGATGGAGGTCATACACACCCACTCAACGGTGACGGCCTCGGCCGTGCTGACGGCGAGTCACTTCAGTATAGGGGAGAGCGATAATATACTCGTAACCCCGCCCATAAGCCATGCACTAGGCCTCCAGATAGCAACACTCGCCGCCAACGCGGCGGCCGCCAGGGCGACGCTCTACACCAAGAAGGGTAGGCTGAGCCCCTCCAGGCTACTCAGCGACGTCGGGAGGGCATCACCAACGATAATCATAGGGGCGCCACAGCTATACAGCGCCCTCCTCGACGCAGGCGCAGGCAGCATGAAGGGATTGAGGTTCAGCATAAGCGCGGGTGCCCCCCTACCGCTAAGGGTTAAGCATGCATGGGAGGAGAAGACCGGCACACCCCTACTACAATTATACGGCATGACGGAGGCAGCACCCGTGTCAGCGACACTGCCCAACGACAACCCGGACGGCTCCATAGGGGTGCCGGTTCCAGGGGTTGAGGTCGCGGTAACCGATCCCGAGGAGCCGGGCAGGAGCATCAGGAGGGAGGGGGTGGGCGAGCTCCTGGTGAGAGGCCCGGTAGTCATGAAGGGGTATGGGGAGGAGGATGAGACGAGGAACGTGATGCTGAGGGGGTGGCTGAGGACGGGCGATATAATAGAGGTTAGGGAGGGGCACCTATACTTCCGCGGCGTCAAGAAGAGGATGATAAAGTACAAGGGCTACCCCATATTCCCCAGAGACCTAGAGCTGCTCCTCGAGAAGCACCCGGCAGTCGCAAGGGCTGAGGTATACGGGGAGCCTGCAGGCGAGCTCGGGCAGGTACCCGTCGCCAGGGTATGGCTGCGGCGGGGCAGGTCAGCCTCACCGGAGGAGCTCATGGAATGGGTTAACAGCAGGGTCGCCCCCTACAAGAGGCTCCGGGGAGTCAGGATAGCTGGTGAGGAGGGCTAGTAGGGTCTCCTTCAACGCTACTTGTATTATCCCTGATACAGTCCACGTCTATCCCCGAATGAGGGGGCTTGTTGGGCGCCGTAGCTAGGGCCGTGGCGGCGCTGAGGAGGTTTGCGTCGCGTGAGCCTCTCCTCGCCGCGCTGCTGGCACTACTAGTCGTGATGGTCGCCGCGGCGGGCCCCCTCAGGTTTGTAAGGCTCCTGCCGGTCGTGGTTGATGTAAACTCCCTATGCGTAATAATAGGGTTGATGCTTGTCTCGAGGGGTCTTGAGCTGTCTGGCCTGCTGAGCCTAACGGCGTCGCGCCTGCTTAGGCTTGCAAGGGGCCGCGGCCTTGGGGCGGTCATCCTACTGACGCTGCTGTGTGGTTTTACGGCTGCGGTTGCGATGAATGATGCGAGCCTCTTCGTCTACGTACCGCTTGCCAGGGCCTTATCAAGGATAATTGGGGTTGGGGAGGAGGAGCCGGTAGTGTTCATGGCTATGGCTGCTAATATAGGGTCTGCACTCACCCCTATAGGTAACCCGCAGAACATCATACTCTGGAGGTATAGCGGGGCAAGCTTCCTCTACTTCACCTACACCATGGCGTGGTTCAGCCTGCCAGCACTGGCAATGCTCCTGGTATACATCCTCGTGAGGATGCGTGGAGTGCTGGGGGCTGGGAGGGTTGCGCCTCCCCCGCCGGTGAGGCCGGATAGGAGGCTGGCAGCGGCATCCTGCATACTACTGGTGCTCGTCATACTGCTTGCTGAGGCTGGGCTGCAGCCCCTGGGCCTGGCGCTGGTGCTTGTAGCCTACCTCGCTATATGCAGGGAGGTGTTGAGGGGATTCGACTACGCACTCGTAGCCGTATTCATACTCATGTTCATAGACTTCGGCGTCGCGGCCAGGCTCATGGCCTCGACGGGGATCATGCTCCCGAGGAGCGGCCTCGGACTATATGCTGCAAGCATACTGCTCTCACAAGTGGTCAGCAATGTGCCCGCGACAATCCTCCTAGTAGGCCTGCACGCGGACTGGAGGATCACGGCGCTGGGCGTCAACGTTGCGGGCGTCGGCTTCGTGCTCGGCTCCCTGGCAAACATAATAGCCCTGAGGCTCTCCTGTACACGGGTAAGGGACTACCACCGCATAGCACTCCCATACTTCATCCTGCTGACGCTACTCTACGGGCTCCTGGTCTGGGCGGCGGGGTACCCCCCATACGGCTAGCTCAATACTGGTAGCACTAATTAATCCAGGCGCAATAGTGCTGGTGTCGTGGTGGTCTCTGTGCAGGCTGGGCCCGGCGACTTCGCCACCTGGGCTGCGCTGATACTCGCACTGCCAATCATAGTACTGGTGCTCATGCTGGGGCTGCAGTTCGCGGAGCTACAGCTACACTTCATAGCACCGCTCGGGTGATAATCAGGGTGTATAGGAGGAGGCTCCTCGCCATAGCCTCTGGTGTTGCTGCAGGCATAGCTGGGGCTGCTGGCGCGGGGGCGTGGTGCGTACTAGCAGGCTTTGTGGGTGTGCTCGCGGCAGCCCTCGCATCCTCAACACGCTGGGTCGACGCCTTCAGTGAGGAGAATGTCAGGGAGGCCCTTCTAGGCGGCTTCATAGCACTCATAGTATGGCTGGCTGGGAGCATAGCGGTGAAGGCCATCGCCGGGATAGCGGTGCTAGTGGCGCTAGCCGTGATAATCTATATCGCGAGGAGCCTTATCCTTGGAGCCGAGCAGGGGGCATAGGGGGTCGCCTGCGTTAAGCGCGCCGTAGACGAGGAGGCTCCTCGCATAGCACCCGCCCATGCACCGCCCCCTATACGGGCACTCTCTACACGCGCCGCTGAGCTCCGGGTTCTCGATAGCCCTCGTCAATGGATGGGCGGCTGCCTCCTCGGCTGCCTTCACCAGCCCCTTCTCGGCCGCATTGGAGAGCACCACGTCTATAACGTCGCAGAGCAGTATATTGCCTGCAGGGTCAATATCGATTGTTGGTGAGAGCCTACAGTTGCCGTAGAACACGTTGCCCGGGAGCCGCAGGGCATGGGCGTAGGGCGTGCACCAGAGGTGTAGTCTAAGCCCGAGATCCTTGGCCCTCACCGCGGCCCTCAACACGGCGGTGTTGTAGGTCTCCGCGTCCGGCCATATACCGGTAAGCCTAGCCTCCCCCTGAGGCATCACCGGTATCAACGCAGCCGTCTCAAGCCCTAGCTCCGCAACGGTTTCAAGGTACTCGTCGACAGCCCGGTAATTGATCCTTGAGACAGCCATAACGGGTACAACGTCGACACCCGCCCGGGTGAGAAGCCTGACAGCCTCCAAGACCCTGCGATGACAACCCCTGCACCTCCTCATAGCCTCATGGGTCTCCCTAGAACCGTCGATGCTCACATAGACCCTCGAAACTACACGCGACAGCTTCTCCGCAACACCCTCGTCAACCAGTAGTGCATTCGTATTGACCGTGACCTCGACGCCAGCCCCGCTGAGGAGGCCGGCTATACGCCAGAAGTCGGGTAGGAGGAGGGGCTCACCACCAGTAATACCCACCCACTCAACACCAGCTTCAACCATCTCAGAGGCTAGCCTAAGCCTGGCAGCGGGCCCGAGCTCGGCCAGCCGCCCCCTCCACCTGGCAACGTAGCAGTGCATACACCTCATATTACACGCAGCCGTCACTAACCATATCACGTTCCGCAGCTCCGCCTGCATAGGGTCTCCGGGGATCGGCGGCTATGCGTTCACCAGCTAATTTACCCGAGGGGGCAGTCCCTCAACCCGTTGAAGGAGGAGCCAGGCAGGATGCATCTCCCTACGCGGGCTGAATGCATGCAGCTGGGGGAGCGGACCAGGCCTTGACGGAGGGCTACGGATACATAAAGGCGGGCTGGTTCGTGGCAGGCGACCTGGTTGTCGAGAGACCATGCATAGAGCTCGACCTGGAGAGGGGGCTGGCGGCCGGGATAGGTAGGCAGTGCCCGCCCGGCGCAGCAGACCTAGGCAGGCATACAGTCATAATGCCCGGGCTCTGCAACGCCCACAGCCACCTACTGGACATGGTTCTACCGGAATGCGGGGAGGGCCTTGCACTCGAGGAGCTCGTGGCCCACCCCCATGGCCTCAAGTATAGGCTCATGCTGGAGAGGATGGGCCATATAGCTGACGCCGTCAAGGCGCTGAGGCTCGACTCCGTGCTCGCAGCGACCTATGCAGAGTACCAGCTCGTAGAGCCCCTCCGGGGGCTCCACGGAGGCACGAGGATCCTGGTATACCCCCAGCCGAGGACGAAGGAGAGGGAGGAGATAATCAGCGTGCTGGAGGAGTACCGTGCAGTCGGCCTAGACACGGTCTTCGACGTGACGGGCTTCCTAGAGGAGTTCTCTAGGAGGGTTACAAGCCTCAGGGCGAGGGTGCAGGTGCATGTCTCGGAGACGCCAGACCTATACCACGCCAGGGACTACGAGTACGCATACGAGATACCGGGCGCGGTGCTCATCCACTGCACGCTACTCGACGCCGAGACACTGGCAGAGACAGCCATGCAGAAGCCGGTAGTCATCTGCCCGACCAGCAACGCTACTCTGACCGGCAGGCTGCCCGACCTCAGCAGGCTGCTCCAGGCATGGAGGAGCGGTGAGAAGCCATTACTCGGGATAGGAACAGATAATGCAGCCTGGAACGAGCCGCTGGTGTCACTAGAGCTGCGCTCCTCATACCTACTACTCCGGGGCGTCGGCAGGGACGTGGCAGGCCTACTACTCTACGCGGCAACCATCGGGGGCCACCTAGCACTAGGAGAGAAGTACGTCGAGGCGGTCGCGGCCAGCCACCCAGCATACCCACACTCATGCAACATAGTGTCGAGCCTCGTCAAGAGACTAGCATCATCAACCCTGAGGAGCCTCGGGTTCCGCCTAAGCCTCGAGGAGTATTCTTGACAACGCGCTCGCAACGAAGGCGTAGGCGCCTCCAAGCCCCCAGAGGCCCAGCGTCAACCCCCCATGTATTATGCCGCTGAGGGCGTCGAGGTACGCTGGTATGTAGGCCTGGCTCGCCGGGAGTATGAGCACCATTATGAGCACCGGCACTAGTACCCCACGGGACCCGCTATAGGTCAGCATGGCTGAGGCGAGGCTGGAGACGGCGGCGAGGTAGAATGAGTAGCTGGCAACCAGTACGTGCAGCCAGGGGTTGAGGAGCCTCGGATCAACACCGGTGAAGAACAGCAACAGCACGGTGTAGAGCACGACCACGACCTCTATGAGTATGTAGCTGTAGACGAGCTTCGAGAAGTAGATCAGCTCCGGCGGCGCCGGGGACGCCCGCAGCCCCTCAAGAGTCCCCTCCTCAGCCTCCCTTATGAAGCTGAAGAGGGCGGCGAATATCGCCAGGAAGACTGGGACGAGGAAGTATGACACAGCGTATACAGCCGAGTGGGCGGAGGTGAACCTGGTCGCGTATGACACGACTATCGCTGCTGCTGCGGCGAACACGCCTATCGATGCAAGCTCTGCGGGCCTCCTACCCGAGGAGACCAGATCCTTCCATATGAGCGCCCTGACGGTTGCGAGCAGCGCCGCCCCCTCCGGGCGCCATACGCCGGCCGTGGGGAGGTAATAGGGGGCGCCCCTACTATGCATAAATACTCCCGGAGTACCTTCCAGCCGTGAATGGTGTACCGGGTGTGCACATCCCCGACGGCTTCCTAGACCCCGTATGGATAGCGATAACCTACGCGATAACAATAGGCTACGGCATCATCGCGGCCAAGAAGGCGAAGAAGCTCTGGACGCCGGAGAGGGCGGCGCTACTCTCAGTACTCGCAGCCGGCATCTTCGCGGCACAGATGCTCAACTGGCCCATACCCGGGGGCACATCACTACACTTCGTCGGGGGTGCGCTAGCCGGCATCCTCCTAGGCCCATGGCTAGGCTACTTCGTGCTAGTACTCGTACTCGTCACACAATGCCTAATATTCCATGACGGCGGGATAACGACGCTCGGGGCAAACATACTCAACATGGGTATAGTGGACGTCGTCGTAGGCTACCTAGTCTTCAAGGCAGTTATAAGAGCAATGGGTAACACGAGGAAGGCGAGACTCATAGGAGCATTCCTGGCAGGCTGGCTAGGCATAACACTCGCGGGCATAGTATGCGGCATAGAGATAGGCCTATCACCATCCTTCCCCTACGGCGTAGCGATAACAGTACCGGTAATGGGCACATGGCACGCGATACTGGGCGTAATAGAGGGCATAATAACAGCGATAGTAGTCGACTACATCTACACAAAGGCGCCACACATGGTCATAAGCCTCAAGACCCCCGTGGAGGTGGTGAGCCGTGCAGCGTGAATCCATATGGCAGAGGCACCGCAAGGCCCTAATAACAATAATAATCCTGGTCATAATCAGCCCAATATTCGGCGTAATACTGGCAAACATGGTCGGCTACCACGAGCCACTAGACGTCGCAGCAGAGAAGCTAGGGCTCCACGAATGGGAGTTCACATGGACACCATTCACCGACTACACGGTGCCAGGCCTACCAGACACCATAGGCTACATAATCTGCGGCTTCATAGGCGTCGGAGTAATCCTTGGCATAGGCACAATACTATACCGCGCAGCGGCAGCAAAGACGGAGAGGGGAGGAGCAGCCTAGCATGGATCCAATAACAAGGCTACTCGAGGACATAAGGGACTCGCTGAGGATACTCAGCCTAGAGCCAGCAATAAACATACCACCGAGGGCCGCGGCACTCCTCCTAATCATACCCGTTTTCATCCTAGCAGTGACAAACAACACCCAGACCCTAGCCCTACTCCTCCCCCCAATCACAGCAACATACCTATACGCGGCGAGGAGGCTAAGGGTAGTCAAGCTCAGCCTAAAACTACTAGCCTACCCAGTACTCCTGGCAGCGGCATCAGCAGCACCACTAATACTGATGGGGAGGCAGGGAGAAGCAGCACTCTTCACGCTCCGCGTCATCGACCCAGCAGTATACATGATGGCGTTCACACTCATAGCGGGCTGGAGGAGGATAGTGCAGGGCCTAGAGGAGCTACACATACCCAAGCCGCTAACAAGGGGAATGCTAATGCTAGCCTACTACCTCCCAAGATTCACCGGCCAGCTACTAGCAATACTAACAGCCAGGAGGGCACGCACACTAACCAAGCCAACCCACACCGAGTGGTGGAGACTACTAGCAACATCAACCGGCGAACTCCTCCTAAGAAGCCAACACACAGCGCTAATGCTCAGCCACGCAATAGAGGCAAGAACGCTCAGTCCTAGAGGGGAGGGTGCAGGGAGATGAAGAAGCTGAAGGCAGAAGACATATGGTTCACATACACCGGCGAGGAATACATCCTCAAAGGAGCAGCACTAGAAGCACCAGCAGGCACGGTAACAGCACTGGCAGGCCCAACCGGCTGCGGGAAATCAACACTACTCCTAATCCTAGCAGGCCTCCTCAAGCCACAGAGAGGCCGCATAACCATCAACGGCGCAGACCTAGCAGACATACTAGAGGAGGACAGGAGCATAGTAGGCATAGTGTTCCAGAACCCAGACGACCAGCTCTTCAACCCAACAGTCTACGACGAGATAGCATACGCGCCGAGGACACTGGGACTACCAGAGCAGGAGGTAAGGAAAATGGTCCTCGAGACAGCGGAGAGGCTCGGGATAACACACCTACTAGACAAGCCACCCTACAGGCTGAGCATGGGCCAGAAGAGGCTCGTGGCACTCGCATCAGTCCTCGTATACCAGCCAGAAATACTACTCCTAGACGAGCCCTCAACATTCCTAGACAAGTACGGGCTAGGCAAGGTGGAGGAGATAATAGAGGAGTACAAGAAAACAAACAAGATAATAATCATGGCGACACACAACCTAGACATGGTGCTCGGACACGCAGACAACATCTGCATACTCCAGGACGGGAAGACCACCTGCAGGCCCAGGGAGAAGGCCACGATAGAATGGATTACACAGACAAGCCTACCAATACCAAGCTACATGCTCAAACTAATCAAAACATGCAGTGGGAGAGGAGCCTAAAACGGGTCATAACCCTCCCTGATCCACTCAGCAGCGTCAAGCGCATGATACGTTATGATAAGGTCGGCGCCAGCCCTCTTAATCGCAGTAAGTATCTCCATCACAACCCTCCTCTCATCAATCCACCCCTTCTCAGCGGCAGCCTTAACCATCGAGTACTCCCCGCTAACATTATACGCCGCCAACGGGTACTCGGTGAAATAGTTCTTCACAAGCCTGATAACATCAAGGTAAGCCAGGGCAGGCTTAACCATCAATATATCAGCCCCCTCCTCGACGTCAAGCCTAGCCTCCTTCAAAGCCTCATACGCGTTCCTCGGATCCATCTGGTAACTCCTCCTATCACCAAACCTCGGAGCAGAACTCATAGCCTCACGGAACGGGCCATAGAAACCAGAACAATACTTAACAGCATAACTCATGATCCCAACATCACTATAACCCTCCTTGTCCAGGGCAGCCCTAATAGCAGACACCATGCCGTCCATCATCCCGGAAGGCGCAACAAAGTCGGCGCCAGCCTCAGCATGACTCACAGCGATCCTCGCAATAAGCTTCAACGTCTCATCATTCTCGATAAACCTACCCCTCATCCCCCTCCTCTTAATAGGCTCAACCGGCAGGCCGCAGTGACCATGCCTAGTATACCCGCAGAGACACACATCAGTAAACACGACAACATCCTCGCCAAACTCCCTGCGAAGCAGCCTAACAGCCCTCTGAACAACACCATTAGGATCATAGGCAGCGGAGCCGGTCTCATCCTTAACAGCGTCGGGGACAACGCCGAAGAGAAGTACAGCCTTCACACCAAGCTCCAAACCCCTACCAACAAGCCTCACAAGCTCATCGCCGACAGGCAACCGGTACTGGCCAGGCATAGCCTCAATAGGCTCCTTCCCACCACCCTCCTTAACGAAGACCGGCATTATGAAGTCACTGGGCAGGACACGAGTCTCAGCAACAATGTCGCGAATAGCCTTAGTAAGCCTCAACCTCCTAGGCCTGAGAACAGGGTAGCTCAACCCAGCCCAGCCCCCCATAACACAACGAAAACTGGAAAACCACCGGACTCAAAAATCAATTCCCACCACCAACAACCCTGTAATACAGCCTCTTCCTCCTCCGCCCCTTACTCTCAAGCCTCAACAACTCGATCCTCCCAACCTCACACGTATTCCTAACATGAGGCCCCCCATCAGCCTGCACATCAACTCCAGGTATCTCAACTATGCGGAGCCTATCAACACTCGGAGGAAGACGATCAGCAAGCTTAACAATACCAGGAATACGCATAGCCTCCTCACGCGGAAGCCAATAAACCCTAACCTCCAGGCACCGCGAGAGAACCCGGTTAGCCTCCTCAACAGCACCCCTCACCGCGCCACGCCAATCATCAACACCAATCTCGAAGTCAAAACGACTCCTATCAGCAGAGACAAAGCAGCCAGTAATCCTAGCACCATACCTACCATAAAGAACAGCAGCCAGCACATGACCAGCAGTATGCATACGCATCATAGCATACCGACGCCCCCAGTCCAAGACACCATGAACCCCAACCCCAGGCTCAAACACAGAGGAATCCTCAACAACATGAGCAACATCACCACCCTCAAGCACAACATCAACAACGCCAACACGCCTACCACCAACAACAAGCCAGCCACGATCAGCATCAAGACCCCCAGAAGGCCTAGGATGAAAACAAGTCTGATCAAGAAACACACGGTCACCAACAACACGCGTCACAACAGCATCAAACTCCCTCATATAGCTATCAAACTGATACAACAACCTAGCAGGCAACCCAGCACCCCCGCCAAGACCAAGAGACACGGCTCCCACGCAAATAACACACTAACCACCAAGAACCCCGACAACACCACCAAGGAAATCAGCAAGAACAACCGGGTCCTCAACAAGAGGAAGCTCAAAAACACCAATAGGCCTACCAAGATGCCTCCAAACACCCCCAACACGCGCACCACCAACATCAACAACACTCGCAAGAAGCCTCAACCTCTCACCCTCAAACACAAAGACACGCCCAGGAGCAACAACAACAAGGTAATCAACAACACCCACAAGCTCCCTATAAGGAACCAACGCGTCATTAAAAGACTCAACAACAAGGAAATCACACCCAGCAGAAACACGCCGCCTAAACTCCTCAAAAACACCCCCAAGACCACCAACATAATCCAACAAGCCCTCAACACTACCAGGAACAGCACCAACCCTACCAACAAGCCTAGAAACCTCAAACCTCACCAACGGAGAAAGACGAGAAACATTCACCGGAAACCACCAATGCTCAAAACCACCACCAACCGGAACCCTAGCAACAACAACCTGATCCTCCCACCCACCAACACTAGACAAGAAACCAGAAACACCACCAGCAGGATCCGGAGGAGCAAGAAGAAGATCAACCGGATTAACCGCCAACGGGTCAACACCAAGAAAACGCTCATAAGTCAAAACATCACCACCAACAAGAAAACCACGCCTCAAACTCTCCCTAAAACTCCACAACTGCCCCCAAACACTATGACCAGCAACCGGCTTAAACACACCAACACGATAACCAAGCCTACGAAGACAAAGACAAAGACCAACACCAAACCAAGTCTTACCAGAATCAAACCTCAACAAACCATCAACAAGCACAGTCACAGCCAAACCCCACACACCCCCAGGAAAACACATATCCCACAAACACCACAGAAACCAACCAATAACACGGACGCCGGGGTGCCCGAGCGGCCCAAGGGGCCGGCCTGGAGAGCCGGTGGCCGAAAAGGCCACGCGGGTTCAAATCCCGCCCCCGGCGCCACAACTTCTAGCCGATGACGAACCCGTAGAGAAGCGACAAAGGGAATGAGCGAGGAGGTTTCAACCGAGGCCCCAACAAGACAGAAAACAATAAACACAGGCAAGACACACCATCACTACACGCCCCCGCCCCCCGGTACCCGGCGGCGGCGCGGCCGCAACACGGGGCAAAGCCCCGAAACCAGAGGGAGAAGAACCCCTCTGGATGAGCGGCTCAGCCTCCTACCGGGGGGACACCCCCACCCCTAAACAATACGCCCGCTCCTCAGACGGGCAGCAGGTTCACACCACCAATACTCGCAAGAACAACCCAGACATCACCACTAACAAGAACAACCTGCACACTCACATCAGCACCCTTCTCGCCAAACTCCTCCAACTTCTCCCTAACACTCCGCACATGACTAGCCCTCTCATCAATCCTGCCAATAAGATCCCTCAACAACCCCACACGGTCACGGGCAGCAGGCTCGAACAAGACCTTAACACCACCAATATCAGCGACAACCGGCTCAAACCTAGTACCAAGAGCCTCCTCAAGCCCCTTCTCAGCCTCAAGCCTCCTACGCTCAGCCTCCAAAGCCCTCAACAACTCCAAGCCACCAGCAACAAGCCCAGCCTCATAACGCTTCAACCACTCAACCGCCTCACCAACACCCCTAAACCTGACAACAGAGACCGGCCCAGCCAAGACCCAACACCAGCCCCACTAAGCAGGCCTACCAGTAACACCACCACACCCACCCAGACAAAAAAGGAACCCCCACAAGCCACCCTAAGCCCACAGGTAGCAAACCAATAGATAGGTAACACCCACATAAACCCGAAATACTTATAACCCCATAAACCCAGAGCACACACCACGGCGCCGCCGCCCCAACGAGACGGGGCGGCGGCACGGGAGGACGCTGACACATGGGGGCCTAAGCAACCCCCAGGGCCAAAACTACCCTGGGGACGCTTAGGCCCGACAGAGGCCCCGCACCCCCACGAGGCCCAGGGTGCCCGGGGGGAGACCAAACCCCGGCACCCAGACAACCCGGGCCCACCCCCGCGTCCAGGAAGGGCCCGCCTTGCGGCCGCGACTCCGGTTGATCCTGCCGGGCCCGACCGCTATCGGGGTGGGACTAAGCCATGGGAGTCCTGCGCCCCCGGACGCGGGG
>JAADEY010000005.1 GCA_013153145.1 Thermoproteota archaeon
AGGGTCTGGGGCGCCAGTGCAACAACTATGTATTGCCAGAGCTGCATATAGTCGTAGTCCATTACGAAGCCGAGTAGCCTCATGTTGAATGTGAATCTTAGGCCTGGCACGCCGACGAGTCGTGCTGCCAGAAGGTGTACTATCTCGTGCCAGAGGGAGATGTCTAGGACTGCTAGGAGTAGTATGACGAAGTACTCCGGGCTGCGCGGCAGCGAGGCTAGGCGGAGCAGGCCTAGGATGAAGGGGGCCGTGAACACAATGAATAACCCTGCAAGGATGCCTGCGGTGACGGGGTTGAAGCGGGCGAGCACAACCCGCAAGGCTGGCAGGCCCCGCGGGGCTAGGGCTTGGGGCGTCTAGTCGCCCACCGGGCGGGGAGGGTCGGCACTCGGCTGGATACATCACTCCCCTTCAGCATAATCACCGGCTCGTCACCCCCTCCTAGCCATGGTACTGCCTACCACCCCGGGGGAGGTTGTTCTTGGTTTCCCTCCTTCATGCAGTATGATGCTAGCTTGGCGATGGTTCTCGCTATGACTGGTGGGCTTTGCGTGGTGAGCCTCGGAGCGCCGGCTGCTGAGCGGTGCCCACCTCCTCCAAGCCTCCTTGCTATGCACGCCGCGTCTATTGAGGGGTTGTTGGCCCTTATGCTTACGGCTCTCGGGTAAAGTATGAGTGTTATGTCTGTGTCCCTGGGTAGGCGCCCCCATAGCTCCATGTCGCATATGGTTAGCCGCGGGGGTGCCGTCACCACCGCTACCGTGACCTGTTCGAAGGAGTACTTGTTGATGCTTATCCTTGAGAGCAGCTCCCTGTACTCAGCCTCCTTCTCCCGGTAGACCTCTTCAGCCCACTCCGGCCAAAGAGTGCCTGCGGCGAGGGACTCCACGGCCCTCTTCATGCCCTCGAAGCCGGTGTAGCGGAGGACAAGCCTCCACTTCCTCACCAGGCCCTCCGGGTCTGGGTGGCACATGTCGTCGTACGCGCCTATCATGGCTATCCTCTTCTCCGTCTCGTCGCAGCCTAGAACCCTGCAGGTTAGTGTCGCGGTTGGCGCACCCGTGTCTAAGTAGAGGAGTATACCGGCCCTCCTCAGCTCCTCCAACGCCTTCCCGGGCCATTGATGGTGGTCTATCCATGCGAGCCGCACGCCACGCCCCTTCACGGCAGAGGATACCCCCAGCGCCTCCGAGAGGCTCTTTAGTGACAGGTCTAGCACTAGGCCGGCTGAGCCCGGGCCCAGTAGGCGTCTAATGCCGCGGTAGATCCCCCTGGCAGTTGTCGGTGCGAGCCTGGGCCTCCTCCTAGCCCTACGATACGCTATGGCCGCCGAGCATACGCCGTCGAGGTCGACGTGGAAGAATATCGTTAGGTTAGGGGATTCCTCGACGAGCCTCCTTACAGCCTCCCCGACGTGCTCCAAGCCCATTCATGCCCATACCCCTGTCAGGGGTAGGGGTTCTTATACTCCCACCGGGCCCGCCGGCTAACACCGGTGCTGCCTATTGTTGGCCGCGTGAGGGTCTTCGACACGACGCTCCGCGACGGAGACCAGATGCCTGGCGTCGAGCTCGGCCTCGAGGACAAGATATACATCGGCCACCTCCTCGACGACCTGGGCGTCGACTACATAGAGGCTGGGTTCCCCGCATCCTCCGAGATAGACTTCAGGG
The DNA here is from genome assembly GCA_013153145.1 of Thermoproteota archaeon. Classification (GTDB taxonomy): domain Archaea; phylum Thermoproteota; class Thermoprotei_A; order Sulfolobales; family Pyrodictiaceae; genus JAADEY01. Next base: position 1,674 of record JAADEY010000005.1, read on the forward strand.
TTGTGAGGATACTCTCGGAGACGAGTAGGGCCCGGATAGTGGGGCTTGCTAGGTGTGTTGCACGTGATATAGACGCAGTGGTTGAGGCCGGGGCCCACGTAGTCCACGTATTCATAGCGACCAGCGATATACACCTCAAGTACAAGCTTAGGATGAGCAGGGAGGAGGTTGTTGAAAGAGCTGTCTGGGCGGTCGAGTATGCTAGGAGCAGGGGGGTCGAGGTACTCTTCTCGGCGGAGGATGCCACTAGGACCGAGGAGTCGTTCCTCCTACGCGTCTATAGGAGCGTGGTGGGTGCTGGCTGCAGGTACATAAACATACCAGACACCCTCGGCACGGCCACCCCCTGGGGGATGGCCAGGCTGGTGAGGAGCGTCAGGGATGCAGTGCCGCCATGGGTCATGATAGACGTGCACTGCCACAACGACTTCGGCATGGCTACGGCTAACACTCTTGCAGGCATCTACGGAGGCGCTGACGGCGTGCAGGTGACCGTGAACGGTTTCGGTGAGAGGGCTGGAAACGCGGCGCTCGAGGAGGTCGTTGCAGCCCTACACTTCCTAATGGGCATGGAGACGAGGGTTAGGCTTGATAAACTCACACTGGTCTCGAGGAAGGTCTCAGAGTACTTCGGGGTGAAGCTCCCACCGAACAAGCCGATAGTTGGTGCAAACGCCTTCGCGCACGAGGCGGGCATACACGTCCACGGAGTACTCCAGAACCCGGCGACGTACGAGCCCCTCCCGCCGGAGGCCGTGGGGAACCGTAGGAGGATAGTCCTCGGCAGGCATAGTGGCAGGCATGCTGTTGAATGGGCTCTGAAGAAGATGGGCTATGAGCCTTCAAGAGGCCTCGTGGACTACATCCTCTCAAAGCTCAAGGAGGTCGCCCCAAGGATGAAGAAGGTCACAGAGGACATGGTAGCCTCATGGGTGGCGGAGTACATGGGGACTGGTAGCCGTGGCTACAGGAGCGCCCCGTGTGCTATTGATACCCGGTGACGGCATAGGCCCGGAGGTTGCAGAGGCAGCGCTCCGGGTGCTTGAGGCGGCCTGCCGGTGCTGCGGCGCATGCGTTGAGATCCGGAGAGGTGAGGCCGGCGACACCGCCGCCAGGAGGCATGGCGAGCCCCTCCCCGAGGAGACCCTGCGGCTCGTCGAATGGGCGGACGCGATACTGAAGGCTCCGGTGGGGGAGACGGCGTACGATGTAGTGGTGAAGCTCCGGAGGATGCTGGATCTCTATGCAAACATAAGGCCCGCGAAGTGCCTGCCGGGCGTCGTGTGCCGGGCGCCTGGCATCGACCTGGTTATCGTGAGGGAGAATGTTGAGGGCATATACATAGGGGTCGAGTACTCCAACGGTGAGACGGCTGTAGCTCTCAAGGCCGTTTCGAGGAGGAACACGGAGAGGCTGGCAAGGCTCGCGGCGAGGATAGCGAAGGAGAGGAGTGGGAGGGTCACAATAGTACACAAGGCCAACGTGCTGAGGCTCACGGATGGCTTGTTTAGGAGCGTTGCGGCCGAGACCCTTAGAGCTGAGGGGGTCAAGGTGGACGAGGTGTACGTTGACGCGGCGGCAGCACTCCTCGTGAGGAGCCCTGCACGCTTCGACGTCATGCTAACCATGAACCAGTACGGCGACATATTGAGCGACCTCGCCGGCGAGCTTGCAGGAGGCCTCGGGCTGGCACCTTCAGCAAACATAGGTGGTGTGAAGGCCTTGTTTGAGCCCGTGCATGGAGCCGCCTGGGATATAGCGGGGAAGGGGGTGGCGAACCCGACAGCCATGATACTCTCGGCTGCAATGATGCTGGACTGGCTGGGCTACCGTGAGGCCTCCCGCAGGATCGAGGAGGCCCTCACCCATGTCCTCGCGGCCGGGGTCAAGACGCCGGACCTCGGCGGCTCAGTCTCGACAATGAGCTATGCTGCGAGGATAGCGGAGGAGGTGTGTAGGCTGTGCAGCCGCTGAGCTATAGGATACTCTCAAGACACCTCATCGAGGGCAGGGTCGAGGAGGGTGAGCTGGTAGTAGCACGCGTCGACCTGGTAGTGATGAATGACGTTACCGCACCCCTGGCGTTCCGCGTCATGGACGAGGCGGGCGTGCAGCCGAGAGTAAGGGTTGACGTCTTCCTAGACCACTACGCGCCGCCGCCAAGCATCGAGACAGCGAGGATACACGCCTCCCTAAGGAGGAGGGCTAGGCAGGGTCTATGCATCCTCCACGAAGTCGGTGAGGGTGTGATGCATCAGGTGGCAGTCGAGGAGCTGGTCGAGCCGGGAAGCATAGTTGTTGGAGCGGACAGCCACACACCAACCTACGGCGCCCTAGCCTCCTTCGCAGTCGGCGTGGGCAGCAGCGAGGCAGCCTACGCTGCGGCGACGGGGACCCTATGGTTCCGGGTGCCCAGGGTCTTGGGGGTTAGGCTCGAGGGCAGGTTGGAGCAGCCGGTGACAGGCAAGGACGTGGCCCTACACATGCTAAGAGAGATACCGCTACGCGAACTACTATACACAGTCCCCGAGTTCAACGGCCCAGGCCTACAGAGCCTCAGCATCGCGGATAGGCTGACGATAGCAAACATGCTCGTAGAGGGAGGGGTGAAGACAAGCCTCTTCCCCATAGACGCGGAGGCGGAAGCCTTCCTAGGCGGCAGGGCCGGGGACGTGGGGCGCCTGGAGACGTACAGTGGCGCAGACTACACACTCAACCTCTCAGCAGTGGAGCCGATGATAGCGGAGCCACCAACCCCCCTCAACGCTAAGCCTGTCTCCGAGCTTGAGGGTGTTGAGGTGGACCAGGTCTTCATCGGGAGCTGTACCAACGGCAGACTAGAAGACATGGAGG